>NZ_AMFQ01000076.1:0-120192 GCF_000335555.1 Acinetobacter sp. WC-743
AAAGATGGCAGTGGCAACACAGAAACCAGCATTAACCAAGCGATCAACACGTTAAATGCAGCGCAAGGTGAAACTGACAAGTTTGCAGTGAAGTACGATAAAAATGCTGATGGCAGTGTGAACTATAACAATGTCACTTTAGCAGGTACAAATGGCACAATAATCAGAAATGTTAAAGCGGGTGCTGTGACCTCAACATCTACTGATGCCATCAATGGTAGCCAATTATACGATATTGCAAACAGCGTGAAGAATGCAATTGGTGGTTCAACTACCAGAGATGTAACGACTGGTGCAATCACAACGACCAATATTGGTGGTACAGGTTCAAACACGATTGATGGTGCAATCAGCAGTATTAAAGATTCAGCGACTAAAGCGAAAACCACGATAAATGCTGGGGATAATGTTGTCGTTACATCGGGTACCAATGCAGATGGCTCAACAAACTATGAAGTTGCGACAGCGAAAGACGTTAACTTTGACAAAGTAACTGTAGGTAATGTTGTTGTTGATAAGGCAAATGACACGATCCAAGGTTTGAGCAATAAAGATCTAAATTCAACTGATTTTGCGACCAAAGGTAGAGCTGCGACTGAAGAACAGTTAAAAGCAGTGATTACCAGTAATATCACGGAAGTTGTGGATGGTAATGGCAACAAGGTGAATATTATTGACCAAGTTGTAAATACCAAACCTGACAATAAGAACCAAGATTCATTGTTCTTAACGTATGACAAACAAGGTCAAGAAACCACAGATCGCCTAACGATTGGTCAAACGGTACAGAAGATGAATACTGATGGTATTAAATTCTTCCATACCAATGCCGATACATCAAAAGGTGATTTGGGTACAACAAATGACTCAAGTGCAGGTGGTTTAAACTCTACAGCAATTGGTGTAAATGCGATTGTTGCGAATGGTGCAGATAGTTCAGTTGCTTTAGGTCATAACACCAAAGTCAATGGTAAACAATCAATTGCAATTGGTTCTGGTGCAGAAGCTTTAGGCAATCAATCGATCAGTATTGGTACAGGCAATAAAGTCACTGGTGATCATTCGGGTGCGATTGGTGATCCAACTATTGTAAATGGTGCAAACAGCTACTCTGTGGGTAATAACAACCAAGTACTTACAGATGACACTTTCGTACTTGGAAACAATGTCACCAAAACTGTTGCTGGTTCAGTAGTATTGGGTAACGGTTCAGCTGCAACGACAGGTGCTGGTGAGGCAGGCTATGCCTTATCTGTAGCAACAAATGCAGATAAAGCCGCGATCACTAAAACTACGTCAAGCACTGGTGCTGTTGCAGTTGGTGATGCGTCGAGCGGTATTTATCGTCAAATTACCGGTGTTGCTGCGGGTAGCGTAGATTCAGATGCTGTGAACGTTGCACAGTTAAAAGCGGTGGGTAACCAAGTTGTAACGACTCAAACTACATTGGTGAACAGTTTGGGTGGTAACGCTAAAGTAAATGCAGACGGTACGATTACAGGACCAACTTATAATGTTGCTCAAGGTAATCAGACCAATGTTGGTGATGCATTAACTGCGCTTGATAACGCAATTAATACTGCGGCAACAACATCTAAATCGACTGTTTCTAATGGTCAGAATATTGTTGTCAGCAAGAGCAAAAATGCAGATGGTTCAGACAACTATGAAGTATCAACAGCAAAAGACTTGACAGTTGATTCTGTCAAAGCGGGTGATACGGTTCTGAATAATGCAGGTATTACAATTGGCAATAACGCAGTTGTATTGAACAACACTGGATTAACCATTAGTGGTGGACCAAGTGTTACTTTGGCAGGCATCAATGCAGGCAATAAAACCATTCAAAATGTTGCGAATGCAGTAAATGCAACAGATGCAGTCAACAAAGGACAATTGGACAGCGCAATTAACAATGTGAATAACAATGTTAATGAGCTTGCCAACAACGCTGTTAAATATGACGATGCATCAAAAGATAAGATCACACTTGGTGGTGGGGCAACTGGTACAACGATCACCAATGTGAAAGATGGTACGGTTGCACAAGGTTCTAAAGATGCTGTGAATGGCGGTCAATTGTGGAATGTTCAACAACAAGTAGATCAGAACACAACTGATATTAGCAATATCAAAAATGATATTAACAACGGTACTGTTGGTTTGGTTCAACAAGCAGGTAAAGATGCACCAGTGACGGTTGCAAAAGATACTGGCGGTACAACGGTGAATGTCGCTGGAACAGATGGCAACCGAGTAGTGACAGGTGTTAAAGAAGGTGCAGTGAATGCAACATCTAAAGATGCTGTCAATGGTAGTCAATTGAATACAACCAACCAAGCGGTAGTCAATTATCTTGGTGGTGGAGCAGGTTATGACAACATTACAGGTAGCTTCACAGCTCCAAGTTATACGGTAGGTGACTCGAAATACAACAATGTTGGTGGCGCAATTGATGCATTAAACCAAGCAGATCAAGCATTGAATAGCAAAATTGACAATGTCAGTAACAAGTTGGATAACGCATTCCGTATTACCAACAACCGTATTGATGATGTAGAGAAAAAAGCCAATGCTGGTATTGCCGCTGCGATGGCTCTGGAATCAGCACCATATGTCCCAGGTAAATATACCTATGCAGCAGGCGCAGCTTACCACGGTGGTGAAAATGCGGTAGGTGTGACTTTACGTAAAACTGCAGACAATGGTCGTTGGTCGATTACAGGCGGTGTAGCTGCAGCGTCTCAAGGCGATGCAAGTGTGCGTATCGGTATCAGTGGTGTGATTGACTAATTCACTCGACAGGGAAGATCTTCGGGTCTTCCTTTTTCTTCGAAAATTTTTTAAGAGAGAAAAAATGAAAGCATTTAACAAAAAAATTATGTTTGGTGTATTCAGCGGTCTTGTGATGTCATTGAGCCATGCTGCTGAAGTCGAAAGTGCAAATACGCAAGAAATCCATTTTCCTGAAATCAAAGACAGCTATTTAAAACAAGTGAACCGTTATGAATATGACGATGTCGCACGTTTAGACAAGGGATTAACCAAAGATCAGATTCGCCATATTTTGGGGAATCCACAATTCTCTGAAGGTCTTTTTGCAGTTAAGACATGGAATTATGTATTGGATATTCGTGAGCCTAACTCAAACCAATATAAGCGTTGCCAATTACGCATAGATTTTGATAAGCAATACCGTTCAGACAATCTATATTGGAAAGGTGAACAATGCCAAGGTTTAATGGCTTGGGGGATTAACAATCAGTCTGAGACGGAGCAAACGACTCTAGCACCTGGTGGGCAGTCTGCAAGTGTTTTGTTTTATTTTGATCATGCGGATAAAAATGGTGTAAAGAACGCTGAAGTGATTCGTAAAATCGCAGATCAAATTAAACAATCTGATGCGAATAGCCCTGTTTTTGTGGCTGGATATACTGATCGTTTAGGATCATTTCAGTATAACCAACGTTTATCTGCCCAAAGAGCGAATACAGTCGTTGAACTCTTGAAACAACAAGGCATTCGTGGCGAGCAAATTCAGTACAGTGCTGAAAATAAAACAGATGTGTACCAAAAGTGCGCAGGGATCAATAAAAAGATCCAACTGGTTGAATGTCTAGCACCTAACCGTCGTGTGAATATCACGTGGTAAGTCTTATTTATTCAATCTAATTTTGGATAATCCAAACAAAAAACGATATGTGTTCCACATTATCGTTTTTTGTTTTTTGAGCAGGTGTTGATTAAAAAAATCAAGGAGCTGATGAAATTGCAAAAATTTCCAATTGATTTAAAACAATAAAGTACGCAAATGATGAAAAAACAGTTGTGTTAATGATTGGCTTGGGGTTTACCTTTCTGGCACAAGCATTTGATAAAAAAGTAATGATATTTCGATTATCAATATTTGAGCTTCTATGAATAGAGACCTTTTATAAAATTAAATTTAGTGATTATTGTTAAATGATAAATATTATTTATTAAAAAATAAAAAATTATTCATAGAAGTTTTGTGTTTTATCGACTGCGATAGCGTTATATTAAATATCACTTATCTCTAAACCCTGTTGAAATATAAGTAAACACGTCTTGTTTAAAAAAAGATCATACTCATGGTCATTGGTTCTACGTTAACTTATAGTATGATGTGTACATATTTCGACTGATTTATTGCTATATCAGTTTTATTTAGCCAGAGTGAATCTGATTCATTTCAAGCTCAAACAATGTTGGAAATACAAATGCCTGACTATCGTTCAAAAACATCGACACATGGAAGAAATATGGCTGGTGCACGTGGCTTATGGCGTGCAACAGGAATGAAAGATGAAGATTTCGGTAAGCCGATTATTGCGGTAGTCAACTCATTTACCCAGTTTGTGCCTGGTCATGTCCACCTTAAAGATTTAGGTCAACTGGTTGCGGAACAAATCCAAGCAGCTGGTGGTGTGGCAAAAGAATTTAATACCATTGCCGTGGATGATGGTATCGCAATGGGGCATGATGGCATGCTGTATTCATTGCCTTCACGTGATTTGATTGCAGACTCTGTCGAATATATGGTCAATGCACACTGCGCAGATGCCATGGTGTGTATTTCAAACTGTGACAAAATTACCCCAGGGATGTTAATGGCAGCGATGCGCTTAAACATTCCAGTGGTGTTTGTGTCGGGTGGACCAATGGAAGCGGGTAAAGTCAAAATCCGTGGTACAGAACGTGCAATTGACTTAGTTGATGCGATGGTGGTTGCAGCCGATGATAATTTTACAGATGAAGAAGTAAAAGAATACGAGCGTTCAGCATGTCCAACATGTGGTTCATGTTCAGGTATGTTCACAGCAAATTCGATGAACTGTTTGACAGAAGCATTGGGGTTGTCGTTACCAGGAAATGGTTCAACATTAGCAACGCATGCTAACCGTAAGAAACTATTCGAGAAAGCAGGTCAATTGGTTGTTGAATTGGCAAAACGCCATTATGAGCAAGATGATTACACGGTATTACCACGTTCGATCGCAACCAAAGCATCTTATGAAAATGCCATGACGCTCGATATTGCGATGGGTGGTTCAACCAATACCGTATTGCATTTATTGGCTGCTGCCAGTGAAGCAGGTGTTGACTTTACCATGGATGACATTGATCGTTTATCGCGTAAAGTGCCTGTATTATGTAAAGTTGCTCCTGCAAAGCAGGATGTGCATATGGAAGATGTGCATCGTGCCGGTGGCATCATGTCCATTCTCGGTGAATTGGATCGTGCAGGTTTATTAGATACATCGGTACACACTGTGCATGAGCACACCTTAAAAGATGCATTGGATAAATGGGATATTATTCGTACAGAAGACCCAGTGGTATATGAGTTCTTCCGCTCAGCGCCAGGTGGTGTTCCAACTCAAACAGCATTCTCACAAAATCGCTATTACCAGACTTTGGATGGCAATCGTGAAACAGGTGTGATTCGTAATGCTGAACATGCTTTCTCTAAAGATGGTGGCTTGGCAGTATTGTATGGCAACATTGCTGTAGATGGGTGTATTGTTAAAACAGCAGGTGTTGATGATTCAATTTTAAAATTTAATGGAACTGCACGAGTATTTGAAAGCCAAGATGCTGCAGTAGATTCAATTTTAGGACATGAAATTAAAGCTGGTGATGTGGTTGTGATCCGTTATGAAGGACCACGTGGTGGACCGGGTATGCAGGAAATGCTTTATCCGACCAGTTATTTAAAATCAAAAGGCTTAGGTAAAGAATGTGCTTTACTGACAGATGGACGTTTCTCTGGAGGTTCTTCTGGTCTTTCAATTGGACATGTATCACCTGAAGCTGCTGAAGGCGGTGTGATTGGATTGGTTGAAGATGGTGATTTGATTGAAATTGATATTCCAAATCGTACCATAAATCTTGCTGTGGATGAGGCGACCTTAGCTGCTCGACGTAAGCTTCAAGATGAAAAAGGTTGGCAGCCTGCTGAACAACGTCCGCGCAAGATTTCAAAAGCCTTGAAAGCTTATGCTATGCATACCACCAGCGCTTCAAAAGGTGCAGTGCGTGAAATCTAAGCGCTAAAATAAAATAGATCATTAGTTTGAGCTAAAAAGCATCCATAAATGGGTGCTTTTTTATTGGATTGACCTAATGGTTTAAATTTTATCAGGTTTTGGGATATTGATCATTCAGAACCGAATTGTTATAAATTTGCTTAAGACTGATCAGCATCAATTTTTTCAGCATCTTCATTGAATGAATGGTATGCTTGAGCGAGTTTCAGTCAGTTTTCTCTCATTTATTTAGTGCTTATTTTGAGGCTCTTCCCATGTCACTGCTACGCCGTTGGTTTGATCCAATCCGATCGAGTTGGTTTTACCAAAAACCGGTTCGCCAAGAGGTGTTATCTACGGAACAAGGGCTGAGTATCTATCTGCGTTTAGATGATGTGTATAGTTATCTTGCGGTACAACAATTAACGCAATTGGATGATATTTTAGCTGATGATTTAAAACCCTTGAAGGTGATTATTTCCAATACATCGGCAGAACCCCCCAATGGGATGACGGTAGAAGAATGGCGCAATTATTGTTTAGAAGATGCCAAAATCTTAGCCAACCAACACCGTTTTAGTTATGATGATGAAAAACCAGAACAACCTTCTCCAGAAGCATTAAAACAAGCAGAAATCATTCTGAGAAATACACCGCTTACAGGTCAGAACTTTCTTTATTTACTCGAAGACGTCTTTCATATGCTGTGGCAACAACAGTATGGAAAATTACGAACGTTGTTTGTTATGGCGAGTCAGCACCAAAAACCACAAAATTTCCCTGAACGCATTTTTAGTCATACCCCTATTTTAGAAAGCTATTTTGAATTTGGTGGGCGAAAGTATCACGCGGTGGATGATTTATTGCGTTTGACTCGTCGTCTAAAACAACAAAAATTATTGACGGGTAATCCGATTTTCTTAATCAATCACATCGAATGGCGTGAGCATTTGATGAGTGATGCAGAAGAGCTTGCTGAAATCCAGTCCATGCATCCAGAACTCGATTTATATATTGCTTTAGAAGACCCAATCAGCTGGTTATTGCTGGCTTATATTAAAGAAGAACTTGCTAATTATTATAATATTCAATTGAATTTGTATCCGTTGAGCTATCACGGTCGAGATGCTTTTGACTGGAGTTTGGCAACACGTCTTTCCAAGCGTTCTGAAGTGAAATTTACACCATTTTGTCGTCCAACGGCTGAAAGCACTTTAAATATGGCACAGCTATATTACAGTGTGCCCGAAGAACAGCGCGTAGATGTCATGTATGACATATTGCAAGCTGTATGGACCAAAGGGCGTGATTTGTCCTTTAAACCTCACTTGCAGCAAATGCAGCAAGACTTAGCAATCGAAAAATTAACAGAGATTGACGTTGAAGCTTTATTAAAAGTTAATGATCAGCAATGCGCTGAAAAGCATCAGCCCGATTTTCCAGTTTTAGAATTGCGTATTGAAGGAAAGCGATACGTATTTAATAGTCTATATCGCGTTTGGATGATTGAAAGTATTTTTAGTAATGTGTTAGAACATAAATATAAAACTGAAAATGCGTTAGAACGAGCTCAACACATGAGCGAAGCACAGGATGTAGAAAAAACCAATGATCAAAAAAGAGAAGTGTGAATCTTTAGAACAAGTCCGTGATCGAATTGATCACTTGGACCAAGAATTGATTGAATTAATTGCAGCACGCCAATATTATGTGGATCAAGCGGTTCGATTTAAACGTACAGCGGAAGATGTACAGTCACCAGAACGTGTACAGCAGGTGATTAATAAAGTACGTCAAAAAGCCATTGATGTTGGAACGAATCCTGATTTGATCGAAATGCTTTATCGGGAAATGATTCAGCATTTTATTCAGCGAGAATTAAAAGAAATTCGCCCATAATTGTGCAAGAATTTTAAGTTTTATATTTCATCATTTATTTTACTTTAGAGAACGGTATGAAAAAAATTATTTTAATCTGCATAACAACAATGTTGAGTCAGTATGCACTTGCGGAAAATTGGAAATTAATTATTAAAGATCCAGATGGAAGCTTTTATTTAGATACGGATCGCCTGGTGAAAAAAGGCAAAACAGTCGATTATTGGGCAAAGTTTGTTGCTGATGCCGATAATGAAGAACTCGAAATGAAAAAAGGTGACTATACTTTATCGCATAATTTAGACCATTGTGTAGAGCGCACGACCAGCATTAGTTTAGTTGAAGATTACTTAAAAAATGGTGAATTGATTAACCGAGATGATCAAGCTTCTGATCCTAGCACGGTGGATGATGATGAAATCAATTTGGCTTTCTTTCAATCAGTCTGTAAATAATCATAGAAAATCTAGATTCATTTTAACTTTTCAGCATATTTGAAAAAAATCCCTTTTTAAAAAAGGGATTTTTTTATGAATCAATATCCAAAAAAATTAATGGATCTAAGCAAGGCAATATTCTTTAGAGTGTGTAATTAAATTCCCCAATCTAGCTCTGTTTGAGTAATTTTATTGATCACGGTTTGATATTCAAATCTTTTACATGCGCACCACAACTGCATGAATTCTGTACCAAAATATTGTTTAAAAACAGCATTTTTTTCGAACAACTGCAATGCTTCAAGCTGATGGGTCGGTAAGAAATGTGGTGTATCAATGCCCTGCAATTGTGGGCTAGGTTTGGGTAAGTTGAGTGGAGTATGTAGCCCATGGAGTATACCGACCAATAGGGTTGCGACACAAAGATATGGATTGACATCTGCCCCTGCAACACGATATTCAAGCCGTTGATTGTCTTGATCTGCACAGGGGATGCGAATGGCAACATTACGATTATTCAATCCCCAATTTGCTTGTAGCGGTACATGATGCCCAAATTGGAATCTTCGAAAGGAATTGACATTGGGTGCCAAAATCGCCATGGATGCTGGCATCAAATCAATTAAACCTGCAATGACTTTTTGCATGATCAGGTTCGGTTTTTTAGCTGCATCTAATTGAAAAATATTTTCTTGCCATTGGTTGAGTAGACTCATATGAAAGTGCATACCACTGCCTGCTTTGGACATATTCGGTTTTGCCATAAAACTGGCTTGCAAATGGTGCTCTACAGCAATTTGTCGAATCATGCGTTTAATTGCCATGATGTCATCACAGAGTTTTAAAATATTGTGGCTATGCTGAATATTCAGTTCAAATTGTCCAGAAGCACTTTCAGCCACAATTGCAGTGAGCTCGATATTTTGGCGCTTTGCTTCAAGCTCAATGTGTTGAAGAATACGATGAAAATCATGTGGTGTATCTACATCGAAACATTGGGTCTGATGGGATTGATTATCTTGTTGTTGATTTGATAAATAAAACTCGATTTCACCTGCCATGACAGGAAAGTAATGCATTTGATGCAGTGTAGTTAAGATTTTTTTGAGTAGATTACGCGGTTCTAACATACAGTCTGAGCCATCATCCGACTGCATGCTCAATAACAGTTGAGCATGTTGGATGGGCTGATCTGCACAAGGTTTTAAACTGCCTAAAACGGGCATACATAAGCGGTCAGGCTCTCCGATATATTTGCCTAAACCGCTTTCTTCCACCACCTGACCATTTAAATTCATTGCATAAATCGACAATGGGAAATAACAACCTTTGTACAGTGAGTGAAGTGCATTCACCTCAATACGTTTCCCACGAATATGCCCATTCAAGTCATGTAAGCAAATATCAATAAAACGTGTTTCTGGATAATTTTCTAAGTATCGTTGCGTTTCGAGATAAAAATCATTGTTGTCCTGATGTTCACATAATAATGCTGTGGGGAAAATTTTTGTAGAACTGGCAATCGGCATATTCATGGTCAATACATCCAAAATGGGATGGAAAAAGTATAGAAAGCTTGGGTTGAGCAGTAACGTAAAATGATCGTAAATTCTTTGTCTGAGAAAAAGTCTGTCCATGAGGATAGAGCCTCAATATTTAATTGAGGCTCTATCCTAAAAACAGTGATATTTCAAATCTACAGATTGGCGTAGCATGACCTCAGCATAGAGAGGTAAAGCGACATGATGGGATTTGTCATAGGTGTGTTTGCAATTGCAGGGATGATTAAGGGAACGATTGGGCTAGGTTTACCTGCGGTATCGATGGGTTTATTGAGTTTAGTCATCAGCCCATTCCAAGCTGCGACACTGCTGATTATTCCTTCAATGGTCACCAATTTTTGGCAATTATTTGCTGAGGGCAATGTGTGGCGGTTGGTGTGTCGTTTTTATCCATTGCTATTGGGAATTATTGTTGGTTCAATCTGGAGCATTTTCCCGACCTTAGGGCATTCTCATGGCAGCTTTCATAGTGAGGCACTGTTAGGCGCAATGTTGGCTTTGTATGGGCTTTACGGCTTATTTGCCAAGCGAATGCCAAATCTTGCTCCACATGAAAAATGGCTTTCTCCAATCATTGGATATTTAGGCGGTGCTTTGACTGTTGCAACAGGTGTTGTAGTGATTCCAGTTGTACCTTATTTGCAATCTTTGCATTTAAAGCGTGATGATTTGGTACAGTCTTTAGGTTTAGCTTTTACTGTTTCAACAATATGCCTTGCCGTTTTTCTACATCAGAATCCTGTTGAAGATACCCCGATTGACTATAAATTATCACTGATTGCGTTGATTCCATCATTACTCGGCATGTGGGTGGGGACAAAAATTCGTCATCGAATTCCAGAGCAAAAATTCCGTAAAGTTTTCTTTTGTGGTTTGGTGATTTTTGGATTGTATTCTGTATTACATCAATTTGGCGTGCTGTAAGTGTCTTTTCCAATGATTTTTTGAGCTGCCGAGCTCAACATGCACTCGTTCAATTTAAGGCTGAGGCATCTCATCCAAAATCAGTTTAGTTTTTTGTGAAATTAAAAATTGCACAAAATGTTGGTAGGCTGTAGGAAGTTCATCAAAATTTTGTGCAGCCAATTGCAATTGGCGCTTTGCCCATTCGCCCACCAATTCGATTTGATGAAATGGATAATGCTGGTTTAACCTGATTGCAGCACGCTTTGGCATAATTGCAATCCCGACGCCGTTGGCAACTACCTGAGCAATTGCGGCAAAATTTGGTAATCTTAATCGATACTGAATGGCACAATTGAGTAATTTTGCTTGATTTTCAATAGATTGTTGTAGTGAATGATATTGCATTAGACCTACGAATGGATAATGCATTGCATCGATTAATTTTAATTGCTGCTGTTGCCCAAGCTCATGATTGGCTGGACAAATCAGCACCAATGGATCATCTGAAAATTCAAGTGTTTGCAACTGATGGTGATTAAAAAAGCTGGAAATTAAGCCCAATTTCGCATTACCTTTTTCAATCGTCTGGATAATTTCATTGCTTTCTGCTTCTCTTAGATCAATCTGGATCTGTGGATTTTCAACTAAATATTGAGGTAACAGTAGCGGTAAATATTCACTTTGCGCAGACGAATTACACCATAAGGTCATATGGTTACTGAGCCCTTGTGTATAGGGTGACATGGCTTGTTCAAGCTGTTTAGCTTGTTGGATCAACCTTAAAGCTTGCTCTGCAAAAGTTTGTCCTGCAATAGTCAGTTTGACACCTGAGGCGTGGCGAGTAAAAAGGCGAGTTGTATAGTGTTGTTCAAGTTTTTTAATGCGTTCACTTGCTGCTTGCAATGAAATAGACGAGCGTTCAGCACCTTTGGTTAGGCTTCCTGTGTCCACGATATTGATAAAAAGTTGCAAATCGAAGAAGTCTAGGCGCATGCGAATCATGAAAGGCTGAAATAAGATGAAAGTATAGCTGAATCATCATACAAATATACGCTATCGTAGCGATTGTTTCTGGAATCAATCAGGCGAGATTTCAATTGAAACAATGATAGCGTGATCACGATCGTATTGGATGAGAGTGACGAGATATTTTAAATGATTGTCATGGTGAATACAGGTGCTTTAAGACCTCCATTGAATCATATTGATTATTATTTTATTTGCTCTGTCCTCGCCTAAAACGCAATCCATTGATGAAATATCAACAGATCTTAGAATAGATAAAAAATCTTTGAGAGCAAAAACAGTGAAAACGATTGGATTATTGGGTGGGATGAGTTGGGAGTCTACAGATTTATACTACCAACAGTTGAATAAAAGCGTGCAACAAAAATTAGGAAAATTACACTCTGCGAAAGTCGTTTTAATCAGTGTTGATTTTGCTGAAATTGAAATATTACAGCGCCAAGGCTTATGGGAGGATGCAGGAATATATTTAAAAGAGAAGGCCGTTCAGTTGGAGCAAGCAGGGGCAGAGGGCATTTTACTGTGTACCAATACCATGCATAAAGTTGCGTCCTATATTGAGCACTCGATTTCTATTCCTTTCATTCACATTGCGGATGCGACAGCGAAAGAAATTTTAAATCAGAACATTCGCAAAGTCGGTTTGTTAGGTACTCGATTTACCATGGAACAAGATTTCTATAAGCAGCGGTTGGAACAGCAAGGCATCAATGTACTCATACCTCACCAAGCGCATCGAAAGATTGTTCACAATATTATTTATGATGAATTGTGTTTAGGCGTGATTAATGAACAATCTCGTCAGAAATATATCCAAATTGTTGAGCAACTCATATTAGAGGGTGCAGAAGGAATTATTTTGGGGTGTACAGAAATTTGTATGCTAATTGGAGACACTCCGTTTTCTGTTCCACTATTTGATACAACATCGATCCATACACAAGCTGCTGTGGATTTTGCTTTGTCGTGAGCTTTTAAAACGCAGTATGGGTATCAATAAAAAAGCTCCAGATGGAGCTTTAATATTGCTATCAGCAAAGGCTTACATGATTTTCACACCTTGCTGACCCGCAGGGGTAACTTTGAAGATTTCAACTTCAAAAACTGAATAATTCAAATGATTATTAAACTAAGTGTTTAATTTTTTTAAAAAATATAGGATTGTGATGTAGAAATCGTGTTACTATCTGACGGAATAGTAATGATTAAAAACATTCTCTTTTATAGATATTGAAACAATGAAAATTAAGCTGAATCTATCAAAAATAGGAAAAACTATGGCTGGTGGTTCTCAAATTATTATCAATAAAAATGGTATTACAATTATTACACCTGCAAAGTTTGAGGTGAAAGCTGGACAACATTTATTCAAAGATGGAGCTAAAGTAGAAACAAAACTTCCTTTTTTACCAAAAGGTACAGCATACAATTTACGATATTTGTTTACAGATGATAATGGTATTCCATATAAAAATAAGCCTTATACCGTAATTTATCCAAATGGATCAGAAATAAAAGGAATAACAGATAACGATGGTTATTCATCTAAGTTTTTTTCAAGTGAGGAAGAAAACCTCCAAATACATTTGGAGCTAGAATAGAATGGAAATTCCAGCAAAAAAAATTTCAACAGCAAGAACTTCAACAAAAGAAAACAATATTGAACACATTAAAATCACAAGGAAAAAACAATTATTTCTCTTATTTTATGCCGATGAATCTAGTGATGAAATTGCAAGAAGAATCTTTAAAGAAGCCGTTCAAACAAGATTAGTTATTATTAAAACTGATCCTATGTTTGATCCAGATATTCACATGGTTCATTGTCCAAATATTACCCACTTTTCTCAAATTCAAGTCATAATTGATTTTTGGATAAAAAAATATGGCGGACAAGGTAAAGTTGAAATGAAGGAGGTTAGCTTTTTTTCACATGCTGGATTGAATGGACCGATAATTTATGATGCATGGAGTTTTGACCCTCTTGAGATTTTATTACCAGTAAGTCGAACGTCATTGCTTGGTACTCAAAAGAGAAATCAACTTATTCACAGTGAATGGGCAAAATTTAATTATTATTGGGGAAAAGATACAAGACTTAATTTCTTTGGATGTAACAGCGCGTATGAAAAGAAAGGAAAAAATAATTTTGCAAAAAATATTTCCACAAATTTAAATTGTATAAATGTTCTGGTTGCTGGTCAAAGTCTTTCTTCTTATCCATCATTTCTTCCTGATAAGCGAAAAATTTCAAAAAAAATAGCAACATTAGGTATGTCCTTATACTATGATGATAATCCTATATACATGGTTGCTTGTTTACCGAAACAAGGTTGGGACGCGATGCTAAAGGAGGGTACTAGTGCATTACCGATGAATTTTTATAAAAATGGTATGCCTGTTGCTACAAATTATCAGTCTATATTTAATGACCATAGACAGCCAAGAAATAATATAAACAATGCTGAATTGTCTATGGTAAATAAATGGATAGAAAATGCTAAAAATGAGTAATTAGAATAAATGAAGAAATTAATTATTATTGTTGCGGTATTACTTCTTATCTTTTTTGGTAGCTATAAAATTATGAAGGGTTTTCAAGAAACAAATGAAATACAATTATTCTTTAAAATGGACGAAGATAATGATTTAAAAGATTTGCGAGTAAATTTATCAGTTCTTAAAGCTGATGGACCATCTGAATGGTATGCTTATGAGAAAACAATAACAGTGATAGATCAAGGTAAGGTGCTTACTAATTTTAAGTCTAAATATATTTTAAGTTATGAAATACAAGGGGAAAGTCAGTTAAAGAAAACTTCATTCAATGATATGTTAGAAGATAATGTATTTGCGCGAAAGGCAGATTATGAAGTTCATTATTTTTTTAATAATAATATCGTAAATATTAAAACCATTTTAAAGGATGGATTTTTGATAGCAAATAGCAAAACAGAGGGAAATATAAAATATTCAAATTTAGAAGATAATCATACTCAAAATTTAGAGTTTTTTAACCCTGAAACTACAAGTTATAAAATAACAAATATAACAAGTGAGTCACTTAATTTTTTGAGGACTAAAAAATTTGAGGAGTTAAAAAATGTTGGAAAAATTAAAAAAGAAGATATTTTTAAACTTGATCAACTATCGCATAAAGAAAAAATTGATTTATTAAATATTCATAATCATAAAAAATTTAATAAGCCTTTAGAATGAGTGATTTAATGGCTATTTTCAAATTAGCGCTTGATTACTCAAAATAAAAAAGCTCCAGATGGAGCTTTAATATTGCTATCAGCAAAGGCTTACATGATTTTCACACCTTGCTGACCCGCAGGGGTAACTTTGAAGATTTCAACTTCAAAGGTAATATTTTTACCTGCAAGTGGATGGTTAAAATCGACTTCGGTGATGTCCTCACCTACAGTTTTAACCACGCCAAATAAACTTTGTTTGGCTTTATCTTCAAACTCAATCATATGCCCTTCTACAGGACGCTGTTCGAATTTTACCGTATCAAACTTTTGTACGTTTTCAGGATTCCACGGACCGAAAGCATCTTCAGGAGGTAAGCTGACAGTACGACGGTCACCAGCACGCAGACCAAATAAGGCTTTTTCAAACCCCGGTAATAAGCTGCCATCACCCATAACTAAACTGACAGGTTCTTCACGGCTACGGGTATTATCAATTTCAACACCACTTTCAATCGCAACAGAAAAGTGCAGTTCTACTTTTGATCCATCCGCAATGCGTGTTTCGTCATTGGGATTAATAATTTGTTCAGTCATTTTGCGCTTCCGCACGTTGAATACGATGCTTTTCTAAAAAGAAGGTATCAATTAACAATAAAATGGTACCGAGGGTAATCGCACTGTCCGCAATATTGAATGCAGGAAAACTACTTCCTTGATAATGCAAATGAATAAAATCAACCACATAACCCAGTGTCATACGATCAATCAAATTGCCTAATGCACCACCAAGAATCAATGCGATTGCAGCAGGTAAAATCAGCGTTGTTTTTGGCATACGCATCAGCCAAAAAATAAAGACGATAGAGACGACACCCGCCAGTCCTGTAAATAAATAATGTTGCCATCCACCTGCATCGGACAAGAAGCTAAATGCTGCGCCGTAATTATGCAGTAATGTCCAGTTCAAAAAAGGCAGTACAGGTACAGGCTGAGCATAAGTCAGATGTGTACTTGCAATGTTTTTTGTCCATTGGTCAATGATAATGGCAAGGACAGACAGTCCAAGCCACATCAAATTATGAGGATAAAACTGGAATAAGCCCTTTTTATTTTGCGGATTAGGCATATTTTCTCTCTTCGCCTTGACCTGTAGGAAGGTTGATAATACAACGAGAACATAGACCTGGATGTTCAAGATGTGTATTTACATCTGGAAGTACATGCCAGCAACGTGCACATTTCTCACCTTCAGCCGCCGAAACCTTAACTCGTAAGCCTTCAATATCCGTTACTTCACCTTGTTCAGCATAGTCATAAACAATGGCTTGTGAGGTAATTAAGACAAAACGAAGTTCATCACCCAATTGGTTCAATACTTTTTGTAGATCCGCATTTGCCCAAAGTTCAACCTTAGCTGACAGGTTACTACCAATCAGTTTCACATTACGCGCAGCTTCAATCTGTTTATTGACCGCAGATTTAACTTCAATCAAAGTCTGCCAATCCGCTTCAGAGATCAAGTTGCTATTGGATGCAACTGGAATATCATACCAATTTGCAGTAAATACATATTTTTCAGTTTGTTCTGGAATCAACGGCCAAGCTTCTTGTGCAGTAAAGCTCAAGATAGGGCTCATCCAACGAACAAAGGCTTGAACCAAATGATACAACGCAGTTTGTGCTGAATGGCGAGCTGCTGAATCAGCCTTGGTGGTGTATTGACGGTCTTTGATGATGTCTAAATAGAATCCACCCAAGTCATTGATACAGAAATTCGTCAAAGCATTGGTCACGACATGGAAATTCATATCTTCATAAGCTTGTTGAATGGTTTTCTGTACATCAGCTGCACGTTGTAAGATGTATTGATCAAGGGCAATCAATTGATCAACTGGCAAGGCATCTGTTGATGGTTTAAAACCATTTAAGTTTGCCAACAAGAAACGCAAAGTATTACGAATACGACGATAGCTATCACTTACACGGCTAAAGATTTCATTACTTGCCGCAATTTCATAACGATAGTCACTTGAAGCAACATATAGACGTAAGCCATCTGCACCTAACTGTTTGATGATGTCTTCAAGCGGGATAAAGTTACCCAATGATTTTGATAATTTACGACCTTTTTCGTCTACTGTGAAACCATGGGTTAACAACGCTTTATATGGCGCACGTTTATGAATCGCAATCGACGTTAACAATGAAGACTGGAACCAACCACGATGTTGATCTGAGCCTTCAAGATATAGATCTGCTGGGTCTTCAAGTTCTGCACGTTCACGTAACACAGCATAATGGGTTGTGCCTGAGTCGAACCAGACATCCAAAGTATCACGGACTGCATTGTACTGTTCAGCATCATCACCGATAAATTCTTTGGCTTCACGGTTATACCAACCATCAATCCCTTCTTTTTCAATCAGTTTTGCAACTTCTTCAATTAATTCAGGAGTACGAGGGTGTAATTCATTGGTATCTTTGTGTACAAAGAATGGGATTGGCACACCCCAAGTACGCTGACGAGAAATACACCAGTCTGGGCGACCTTCGATCATAGATTTGATCCGGTTTTTACCCCAATCAGGAACAAAACCGATGTCATTTTCGATGGCATTTAAAGCATCTTGACGTAGACCATTTGCATCCATGCTGATAAACCATTGTGGCGTTGCACGGAAGATAATCGGTGTTTTATGACGCCAGCAATGTGGATAGCTGTGCTTAATTGGCAGATGCGCCCATAATTTACCGATACTTGATAAAGTCTCGATGATTTTTGGATTTGCCTTATAGATGTGTTCACCAGCAAAAAGCGGTGAGGTTGGTAAGTAGACACCATTTCCACCTACAGGGTTTTCTACTTTTAAGTTATAGCTTAGACCTACTTTATAGTCGTCTACACCATGTCCAGGCGCTGTATGTACAGCACCAGTACCACTGGTCGCAATAACATGCTCGCCTAAGATGACAGGCACTTGGCGATCAGTAATCAATGGATGTTGTAGTTGTAAATTCTCAAGTTTTGCACCAACAAAATCAGCCAATACTTTTGGATTTTCAAGCTTGTAACGTTCACATGCAGACTCAACCAAATCTTTGGCTAAGATGAGGTTTTGAGTACCACGTTCAGATTGTACTTCAACCAATTGATAGTCGATTTCAGCATGCAGTGCCACCGCCTGGTTGGCAGGCAATGTCCAAGGTGTTGTGGTCCAGATCACGATATCGGTTGGATGAGTAACAGTCAGTCCAATTTTTTCAGATAAGTCAGTCAGGCTGACCACACCAAAGCCGACATCAATTGCATCCGATTTTTTATCTTCGTATTCAACTTCTGCTTCAGCCAGTGAAGAACCGCAATCCATACACCAGTTCACTGGTTTTAAACCCGGTTCAATATGACCTGCTTTGGCGATTTCACCCAAGGCACGGACAATGTCGGCTTCTTGCTTAAAATTCATGGTGAGGTATGGGTTATCCCAGTCACCAAACACACCCATACGGATGAAGTCTTTTTTCTGTAATTCGACTTGAGTATAAGCGTATTCACGACAAGCTTTACGGAAGGTTGAAGCATCAACTTTCACGCCCACTTTGCCGACTTTTTCTTCAACTTTTAATTCGATTGGCAAACCATGACAGTCCCAGCCCGGAACATAGGGTGCATCCATACCATCTAAAGTACGGCTTTTTACAATAATATCTTTTAAGACTTTATTGACCACATGACCTAAATGCAATGAACCATTCGCATACGGAGGACCATCATGCAAAATATATTTTTTCTTACCAATACGCGAAGCACGAATCTGCTGATAAATGTTGTCGGCATACCACTCTTCTAACCATTTTGCTTCACGTACTGCGAGATTTGCTTTCATTGCAAATTCAGTACCTGGTAGGTTTAGCGTGGCTTTATAATCCACTGCATTTTCAGAAGTTTGCTTATCGCTCATGCAAGTTGTCATCCAATATTATCAGCACCATTGCTGACGCGTTTTACAATAAAAAATTAAGTTTAAAAAGGAAATTTGGGGGTGTTTTTACGAAACTCAAGCAATCGTTCGACATCATCATCAATCCCCGCCTGAAGCGCTTCAAGAGATGGGTAATTTAATTCACCATGTAAATAGTCGAGGAAAGTGACTCGCATCAACAGACCATAAAGATTAGCAGAAACATCAGGAAAATGTACTTCTAATCGCCATTCTGGGTGCTCTTGCTTAATTGCAGGGCGTGTGCCTACATGACCCGCACCATATAAAGCATCGGTGTGATAGCCAAGGATGCCTTTTTTATCTGGGGATTCCGCTTTAACCTTTTCTGTTAAAGAGGTCGTTTCACAAATCACTTCTACGCCATAGATACCACTTAAACAAGGTCTATGACGCCCAACACGGACATTAATGGTGGGGAAGTTTAAGGTGCGACCAATTTGATCACCGTATTGCACACGGCCAATCATGCTATAGGGACGACCCAATAATTTTGCAGCAAGTGAGAGATCACCTGCATGAAGCACTTGGCGAATACGAGTTGAACTCACGCGTTCACCATTAAACTCAACCGTTTTTAAATTCGTGACATCAAAACCGTATTGTTTTAAAAATTCGCTATTTCCTTGACGGTCTTTACCAAAATGAAAGTCGTCACCCAAGATCAAGCTTTGAGCATTGAGTTTGTTTTTTAATAAATCAGCGAAGTTTTCGGCACTTAAACTGCGAAATTGATTATCAAATTTGGCAATCGCAATATAGTCGACACCCAACTCAGTGAGATATTCGACTTTTTCTCTCAGTGAAGAGATGCGAGAGGGCGCTTCATAACCTTTGAAAAACTCTAAAGGTTGAGGCTCAAAGATCATCACCAAGGTTTTTAAGTTGTGTGTTTTTGCAACGTCTTTCAGTTGCGAAACCATGGCTTGATGTCCCAAATGGACACCATCAAAATTGCCAATCGTCACTGCGGTTTGGGGCAATTGGAAATTTGGTGCTAAGGCATTTAGACGTAACAGCTGCATGGTTTCAAAATAAGCTTAAAATTTGAAAGGACTATATATTGCCATAATCTCACAGTTTCGTCTTGTTGTTGTGTTTTTATCCAGAAAAAAAATATTGAGAATAATTTTTTATATCAGTTAAATTGATTCATTTTATGAAAATAAATCAATTTTATTTATTAATAAGTGATTTTATAATCAATTTATCTGCTGAAATGAGGATGAAGCGATGAAAAAGCCATTTTACCAACTCGAACAAACACGAGATGTGATCCGACAGTTTACGCCAAATTGGTTCACCATGACCATGGGGACAGGCGTTGTGGCACTCATTTTACCTGAATTTCCATTTGCTCAAGGTTTTTTGTGGCAATTGGCAACCCTGCTGTGGCAATTTAACATACTGGTATTTATCACATTTATGACGCTCTATGTTCTGCGCTGGCTGATTTATCCTCAAGAAGCGAAGCAGATCTTTTCCCATCCTGCGATGGTACTTTTTTTAGGTGCAATTCCAATGGGTTTGGCAACGATTTTAAATGGCTTTTTAAAATATGGCATTGCAATATACGGTGATGCTGCAATCCAAATCGCACAACTGTTATGGTTTGTTGATGTCATTTTGGCGGTAGGGATTGGGATTCTTGTACCATTTTGTATGTTCCATAAACAAGAGCATCAATTGCACACAATGACTGCAATGTGGTTGTTGCCGATTGTCGCCTGTGAGGTTGCAGCAACCTCAGGTGGTTTGTTGTTAGCGCATATGGAAGCGAGTCAGCAGGCTATCGGTATTTTATTCGCCAGTTATATGCTGTGGGGGATGTCTGTATTGCCAGCGTTTGGGATCCTGACGATTTTGATGTTGCGTCTGGCATTACATAAATTACCAAGCAAAGAATTGGCAATCACAGGTTGGTTGGCTTTGGGACCAATTGGTACTGGCGCATTGGCACTCTTGGTTTTAGGTGCTCAAGCACCTCAAGTTTTGACTTTGATCCACTTAGAAAGCCTCGGTGTGTTCTTTCAAAATGCAGGTATTGTCGCAAGTTTTATGTTACTGGGTTTTGGTGTGTGGTGGTTTGCAATAGCTGTTTTAACCACATTGAAGCACGCTGCGACAGAATTACCTTTTAACTTAGGTTGGTGGGGATTAACCTTTCCATTGGGCGTCTTTACTTTAGCGATATTGAATGTAGGGCATCAGTTACAGGTTAATTTTATTGTCGATACAGGTTTAGCATTTGCTGCAATTCTCATGATGCTTTGGCTAATGGTTATGGTCAAAACCGTACAAGGTATTTATCAAGGCAATTTGTTTTTTTCACCTTGTTTAAAAGCATGGTTGGAGCGAGAGCAAGCTTAAAAATGACGAGTTGACATAGACATAGCAATAGATAAAAAAAATTAGATTTTTTTAGCAAAACCAAGCCGTACAGGATATAAAAAAACAGTACGGCTTTTTTAATGCTAAGCCGTTTGATATAAATCAGATCTTATGATTTTCTATTCAATCACTCCGTTATATCGACATCTCTCATGATTCAATCTGAATTTGAACCTGTTTTAATGCAAGTGATAAACGTCTTTTGCACCGAATTTCCGACTGAACTGCATAGTGTGTATGTCTATGGAAGTGTGGCAAAGGGCACAGCTGTTAGTGGACAGTCTGATCTCGATTTATGTGTGGTCTTTGTTCAGCCAGTCGATGATGTAGAACGAAAAATTTCGCAGATTAAGTCGGATATTATGGCTTTAACCGGCTTTTTTTCTAAAGTTGATGTTGATATTGGCGTATTACAAGATGTTTTAAACGAAAACAATCGAAAAAGTTGGGGAGCATGGATCAAATTCTTTTGCCATCCTCTTTATGGCGATAATTTATCCAGACAGTTTGAAAATGTTGAAATTGATCGAAGTGTGATTCTCGCGATCAATCAGGGATATGATCAAGAGATACAACATTATTTCGAGATGTTGGCGACTACGCGGTTCGACTTACAAGACAGCGTCAATTTAAAAAAATCTTTATTGAGAAGAATCATTCGCTTATTGCCACTGACATGGCTTGAGATCGAACAATGGCCTGTAAATTTAGACAATACTGTACTGCAAGCTCTCCAGAAATATCCAGAACAAAAGCCAATGTTTGAATATCTGTTAAAAGAACTGGAAAATCCTGATGTACTCAGTCGTGATTGTTTGGATCAAGTGCAAGAAATTTATTTGTGGGTCTGTCGTCATATAAAATAAAAAAAAGCAGCCTTTCGACTGCTTTAAATATCTTCAATTAATTATTCTGATTTATCATTTAAACTAAAGAACCAGTTAAGAATCAGTGCCGCAAAGGTTGCAGTACCAATACCACCGAGATTGAAATCACCAAATTGAAGGGCAAAGTCACCTGTACCTAAAATAATGGTCACAGCAGCCACCATCAGATTTTTATTTTTAGAAAAGTCGACTTTATTTTCAATCCAGATTTTTGCACCCGCAATGGTGATTAAACCAAACACCACAATCGAAGCACCGGTTAAAATCGCAGTTGGGATAGTATGAATAATTGCCCCAAACTTTGGTGAAAAGCCTAAGAAAATGGCAAAAACACCCGCAATGACAAAAATAATGGTCGAATAAACACGGGTGACCGCCATCACACCAATATTTTCGCCGTAAGTGGTCATGCCTGGAGCACCCACACCACCTGAAAGTGTGGTTGCAATACCATCAGCAACAAACGCTTTACCAATTTGAGGGTCTAAATTTTCTCCAGTCATGGCACTCACTGCTTTGATATGACCTAAGTTCTCTGCAACAAGAATTAAAGCGATCGGTGCAATGATCAACATGGCATTGATATCAAAAACAGGCGAGTGGAATGTGGGAGTACCAAACCAAGCTGCTTGTTGAATTGGGGTAAAATTGATTGGTGTACCATTCCCCATCACATTGGCAACAATGAAATAGATCAAATAAGCCAACAATAAACCAACCAATAGCAGTAAACGTTGTAATAAACCTTTTGTGAATACAGCAATTGAGCCCATACAAAGTACAGTCACCAACGCCATCCACATATTAAAGTCATTGCCTGCAACCCCTTTTACTGTGACTGGTGCAAGGTTTAAACCGATAATCATGACCACAGCACCTGTAACCACAGGAGGCATCAGCTTTTCTATCCATTTGGTCCCTGTTGCCATCACAATCAAACCAAAGATTGCATACAACACGCCACACGCCATAATACCGCCTGCTGCATGAGCAATATTTAAATTTGGTGTACCCGTGCCAGAAGCAGCATAACCTGTTGCAGCGATGACGACACCAATAAAGGCGAAGCTTGAACCCAAGTAACTTGGGACACGACCACCCGTTACAATAAAAAATAGGATCGTACAGATTCCTGACATCAAAATAGCCAGGTTCGGGTCAAAGCCCATTAAGAAAGGTGCAAGTACAGTTGCACCAAACATTGCAAAAGCATGTTGAATCCCTAAAACAATGCTTTGTGCAGGAGGTAAATACTCATTGGTACCGACAGGTCTTGCATCAATGCTGCCAGAATACGGACGCCATTTGGGAAACCAGTTGGACATAAATTGAGCACTCGAAAGACAAATTGGACACATCATACGCTTTCTTTTCGAGAGTTTTAATCATTTTAGTCAAACTAAACGCTTGCATTTATTAGGGAAAAAGATTGTTTTGTACCATTTGGTCAAATAATTAAGCGATGTTACTGCGTAAAATCAAAGTATTAAAAAAATTTAATATTAAAAAAAATAAAAAATTAGATGCTTTTTGATTGATTAAAAAAAGTGATTGGTCACTTAAAATATTTGAATCAGTTGGCATTTTTATAAAAACTTAGGAGAATGACAAATGCCATTCTCCTAAACGGGATATAACAAGTGATGAGATCTTCAGTAAATTAACCTGTGTTTCGTAAACCCGCCGCAATACCAGCAATACTCACCATCAGTGCATGATCTACAGGGGTATGTTCAGCCTGAAATTCAGCCAAATAAGCACGACGACGTTTCATGAGCTCAGCTTGCAATAAGTGTAACGGCAACAGATATGGTTTACGTACTTTCATTGCTTGATCAAGCACTTCATTGGAACTGAGAAGTGCTGACTCGCCTTTCATGGCTAAAAGTGTTTGAACAGCATCATGGAGACGTTGACGTAATTCAGCACCGAGCACTTTTAAATCTTCATCATCTGTTAAATGAGATTCGTAATACAGGGCAATATTTGAGTCTGCTTTAGACAGCACCATTTCCAGCATATCAATTAAGGTTTGGAAATAAGGCCATTCAGACAGCATTTCATCCAAAACAGCTTTCTGACCTTGATCAATCACTTGATTGATGGCTGCCCCTGTACCCAACCAAGCAGGAAGCATCAAACGAATTTGTGTCCAAGCGAAAACCCAAGGAATAGCACGTAAGGATTCAATTCCTCCACTGACTTTACGCTTCGCAGGGCGTGAGCCAAGCGGCAACATTTGTAACTCAAGTTCTGGGGTAACGGTACGTAAATATTTTACAAAATGAGGATTTTCACGCACGGTCTGACGATACACTTGAACAGACAAGTCGGTCATGTTGTGCATCAAATCTCGCCATGCTTGTTTGGGTACAGGTGGCGGTAATAAGGTTGCCTCTAATGTCGCAGCAGCATAAATTTCTAAATTTTGTAAGGCGATTTCTTCCAAACCAAATTTAAAGCGAATCATTTCACCTTGTTCAGTTACTCGGATTGCACCAGAAATTGAGCCAGGTGGTTGAGAAAATAGTGCCTGTTGAGTAGGCGCACCACCACGACTGATGGAGCCGCCACGACCATGGAACAAGGTCAATTGTATGCCGTGTTGTTTTGCAATCGCAGTTAACTCTTCTTGGGCACGATACTGAGCCCAATTTGCCGACATAAAGCCTGCATCTTTGGCAGAGTCAGAGTAACCAATCATCACCTCATGTTTGCCTTGAATATGCTGTTTATACCAATGCATATTGAATAAGGTCGTCATGGTACTTGCAGCACCATCTAAATCCTTCAAGGTTTCAAATAATGGCACTACACGTAAGGGATGTTCAATTCCCGCTTCTTTTTGAAGTAACAGTACCGCCAATACATCACTCGGATATTCAGCCATCGAAATGATATAAGCACCTAAACTTTCTTTAGGCTGCTCTGCCAAAGTACGCATCGTAGCAAAGACTTCTTGAACATCAGGATGTTCAATCAGGCTATTAGCAGGCTCGTTTAAGTGTTTTGGTAATAATGGACGCTTGCTTTGTAATTCTTGCAATAAGAAGTTTTGGCGAGCTTGTTCAGTCCATGTCTCAAAATTACCCAAACCAAGATATTCGGTAATTGCGGAGATGGCTTGACGGTGACGACCTGATTCTTGACGAATGTCCAGCTTTAATAATTCAATTCCAAAACAATTGACACGATAGATAAAGTCGAGCAATTTCCCATTGGCAATTTCTGGCAAATTACATGCCATGAGCGAACGATAGCAAAGCAATAGTGGCTGTAATAACTCATCTTTATGACGAATGATTAAACTGCGGTCAACGTCCGAGTGCTGTCCACGTAATTTATCTGCCAACCATTGACGGGTAGCTTTCAAGCGCTCACGTGTAGCACGTAAATATTCACGATATGGCTCTGGATGGCTATAGCCTAAAGCTTGATGTAATTCATTGGAATACGCCTCAATTGAAAGCTCCCAACGCAAGTCCTCTATATCACGAAGATATAAATCAGCGGCTTTCCAGCGAGATAACCACAAAACCTCTTGTGTAATGTTATGTGTGACATTCGGGTTTCCATCACGGTCGCCTCCCATCCATGATGCAAAACGAATCGGTGAAATGTCCAAAGGTAAGGCTTGAGCACAGTTGCCTTGAACAAGGTCATCCAACTCACGGATAAATTTGGGTACTGCATTCCACAGCGTTTGTTCAATAGTGGTGAAGCCCCACTTTGCTTCATCAATCGGCGTAGGACGATGTTGACGAATCTCATCCGTTTGCCATGCTGAACAAATCAGTTGTTTTAAATCAGTCAACACCTCAGCACGTTGTTTAGGCGTGAGTTTTTGCTGATCAAATGTTGAAAGACAGTGATTAATCCCATCATATTTTTGAATTAAAGTACGACGACTGACCTCAGTTGGATGTGCGGTGAGTACCAATTCAATTTTTAATTCACAAATTTGCTGATAAAGCGTTTCAGCCGAAATTTGCTGATCTTTAAACTTGCTAAATAAATGATCGAGAACATTGGGTGATGGGGCATGTTCATCACATTCACTTTGGCGACGACTACGCACCACATGATATTGTTCTGCGATATTGGCAAAATTCAGAAAGTGTGAGAATGCACGGGTAAGAGGCAGAATTTCATAATCTTTTAAATTTAAAAATAATTGTTCAAGTTGTTTTTCTGCTTCAATTTGACCATCACGGGCGCCTTTGCCTAAAGCGCGAATCTGTTCAATTTGATTAAACAAATCTTGTCCTGCATGTTCTTTTAAGGTTTCACCTAAAAGATTTCCGAGTAAGCGTACATCTTCACGCAGTGGAGCATCAATTTGTTGAACCATTTGTCACTCTCCAGTTCTTGTTATCTTGAATATAACGTGATTCCATCACAATCCAAGGGACTCCCTACAAAAGTATGTAAGTGACTGTGCAAGAAGTCGACTTTGATTTGTTTTTCGTTCGGTTTTATTAGGGTCTGTAGACATTTCATAAATGGCTTGCGTTGTAGGTTAAAATTGAACAGGCAAGGCATGAAACAAAGAGAATAGCGAGACTATTTTCAAGTTTCATAACGTAGCCTGAGATAATTTTAGCCACAACCCTTCGGGACTAGCGTGTTTTTTGCCGCTTCTTCGTTCCGAACTACTTATTTAGAATGACTAAATTTCGTATTTCGCGCCTAGAATCGCCTAAAAAACACACCTAGTCGCAAACATAGACGAATTGTCAACAGACCCCAACTTTTTGGGTCAATTTGCCTATGACATCTTCGAGTATGCCTGAAACAGCAATTGCACATTATTTAGTTTTTTAATAGCACCATCACGGTTTATATTTCAGCATAAATAAATCAATGCTTTCTTTGATGATTTGCTGTTTTTCTTGATCTGTTGGCGTTGGGCGAATTCCCAACAAGACCTCATGATGACGAACACCAAGCAATAAAGACAAAATTAAATTGGTCTGCTTTTCGATTTGATCAACTTGAATAAATTTCAGGCTTGTGGCTTGTTGAAAAAAGTCTTGCCATACCGAACACATTCTTTGATGAGACGAATTATAAAATTGTAGCGCCAAAGGGTTCTTTTCTGCGGCAAGTTCCAATAGTAAATGATCTAATTTAATAGCTTCAGGCAAATTAATCACATTCATTGCCAATTCACAGGCTTGAAAAAAATGTGCATAAAAATCACTTTCAGCATTGAGACGCAATGGTCGGGCATTAATTGACTCTTCGCAAGTTTCTTCAATGGCACAGCTAAATAAAGTTTCTTTATCTTGAAAATGGTTATATACGGTCAGTTTTGTTACACCTGCTTCTTTGGCAATCTGGTTCATACTGGAACCGTGATAGCCAAGCTTTAGAAACAGTTTTTTTGCTGCTTCTACAATCTGTTTACGTTTTTCTAAGTCCTTTGGACGGCCAACTGTTGTTTGCACAATAATTCCCAAAAAAACAAAATTAGGTCAATTACTCAAAACATGATTCACAATTATTGTACCATGCAGTATATTAATTAAAAAATGAGCAACAAACGGGCTTTTGACATTTCATCAATGACTTGTGTCGTTCAGTAAAACTAAGCGGGCAAAGCGTGAAACCTAGAAAATTACTTTTTTAGTTTCGGCATGCTGGCTAAGATTATTTTAACGCCAACCTGCGCAAGAACAAAGTATGGTTTTGTTTGTTTTGCAAGGTGCTAGATGAATCGTCACATGGTCTCAATATCTCATTCTCATTTGCCTGAAAAGAGCATTTAAATAAGAGCCTTGCCTATGCGTAGTATAAAGTTAGTGATCACGAGCCTATTGGTATCGTGTAGTGTCATTCTGGTGGGATGTAGTAAGCCAGCGCCTGAAGTGGAACAGATTCCCTTGGTGATGGTTGCCCAACCGCTGACTTCCCAAGAAGATCAGAAAAGCTATGCAGGCGATGTACAGGCACGGCAGCAAACTGCGTTAGCCTTTCGAGTTGCTGGACAGATCACTGCACGTTATGTCGAGGTTGGCGACCGCGTTAAAGTTGGGCAGGTTTTGGCCAAGCTAGATGTCAAAGATGCCGAATTACAATTGAACTCTGCAAAAGCACAACTTGAAAGTGCTCAATCCGCTGCGAAAGTTGCAGCAGATGAGTTTAAACGTTTTCAACAATTATTACCCATCAATGCCGTCAGTCGTTCCCAATACGATAGTGTTAAAAATCAATATGACGCAGCACAGGCAAGCCTTAAACAAGCACAATCCAACTATGATGTCAGTGCCAATCAGACAGGTTATAACCAACTGATTGCCAATAAAAATGGGGTCATTACCCAACGTAATATTGAAATTGGACAAGTGGTTTCGGCAGGGCAAGCGATTTATCAATTGGCGATTGATGGTGATCGTGAGGTGGTTATCGGGGTTCCTGAACAGGCGATTTCTGAAATTAAAGTGGGACAAAGCGCATGGATTACCTTGTGGTCAAAGCCTGAAGATAAATTTGCAGCCTATGTCCGTGAGATTTCTCCTGCTGCAGATCAATCGCGGACATTTACAGTGAAAGTGGCTTTAAAAGAAGCACAGTCGGTCATTCAACTGGGGCAAAGTGCACGTGTGTTTTTCAATCAAAATGTTCAAAATATTTTGAGTGTACCGCTGAGCAGTGTCTCAGCCAATAATAATCAAGCATATATTTGGGTGGTCAATCCTGATCAGACTATTCGTAAAGTCTCTGTGACTTTAGGACCTTACGGGCGTGACAATGTCACGGTATTGAGTGGTTTAAATGCGGGGCAATGGGTGGTGGTCGGCGGTGTTCACTTACTCCGTGACAAGCAAAAAATTAAACCAATAGATCGTGAAAATCGTGCTGTAACTATCCAAAAAGGGGCACGATCATGAGTCTATTTAACTCCTTTAATTTGTCAGAATGGGCGCTCAAAAATAAAGGCTTAGTGCTTTATTTTATGATTTTGCTGGGGATTGTCGGGTTATTTTCTTATTCCAAACTGTCTCAAAGTGAAGATCCTCCTTTTTCCTTTAAAGTGATGGTGGTGCAAACCTACTGGCCGGGTGCAACAGCACAGGAAGTCTCTTTGCAAATCACCGATAAAGTTGAAAAGGAGCTCATGAGTACAGGGCTCTATGACAAGATTATGGCGTACTCTCGTCCTGGAGAGTCCATGGTCATGTTTATGGCAAAAGATTCGTTAGTATCCAATGAACTTCCAAATGTTTGGTACCAAGTACGTAAAAAAGTCGGTGACATCAAAACACAGTTGCCTTCTGGTGTTCAGGGTCCATTCTTTAATGATGAGTTTGGCGATACATTCGGGAATATTTATGTTTTAACAGGCAAAGACTTCAATTATGCCACACTCAAAGAATATGCCGATCGGCTACAACTTCGCTTACAGCGAGTAAAAGATGTCAGCAAAGTCAATTTGGTTGGATTACAAGATCAAAAGATTTGGATTGAGATTTCCAATACTAAAGCAGTGCAGATGGGGGTGCCTGTTACAGCAATCCAAGAAGCTTTGGCAAAACAAAATAGTGTGACCAGTGCAGGTTTCTTTGAAACAGGTACAGACCGTATTCAAGTCCGTGTCAGTGGCGCATTAAAAAGCGTAGACGATCTGAAAAAAATGCCGTTGCTGGTGGGAAATAAAACTATTCAACTGGGCGATGTGGCTGAGGTTTATCGTGGTTTTAGCGAGCCTGCTCAACCGCGTATGCGCTTTATGGGAGAAAATGGTATTGGTCTTGCTGTATCCATGCGTAAAGGTGGGGACATCATTGCATTGGGTAAAAATCTAGAGACTGAATTTCAAACCCTACAAAAGACTTTACCTTTGGGCATGGAACTGAAAAAAGTTTCAGATCAGCCTGTTGCAGTACAACGTAGTATTCATGAATTCGTCAAAGTATTGGCTGAGGCTGTGATCATTGTTTTACTGGTCAGTTTCTTCTCATTGGGGTTCCGAACAGGATTAGTGGTTGCCTTCTCGATTCCGTTGGTGCTTGCCATGACCTTTGCAGGGATGAATCTGTTTGATGTTGGCTTGCATAAGATTTCTTTAGGCGCATTGATCCTCGCATTAGGACTTTTGGTCGATGATGCCATTATCGCGGTTGAAATGATGGCGATCAAAATGGAGCAAGGCTATAGTCGAATGAAAGCGGCAGGATTTGCATGGACCAGTACTGCATTTCCAATGCTAACAGGTACATTAATTACCGCTGCGGGATTTTTACCGATTGCGACCGCTGCATCAAGTACAGGTGAATATACCCGTTCAATTTTCCAAGTGGTTACCATTGCTTTAGTTGTGTCATGGTTTGCCGCGGTGATTTTTGTACCTTATTTGGGTGATAAATTACTGCCTGATTTTAGTAAAGAAGCGCAAAAAGCGCCGTGGTATCAGCGTCTTTATGCAAGATTGCGTAAACAACCAGAACCGCAACCTGTGATTCATCATGCTGGTGAGCATTTTGATCCCTACCAATCGAAATTTTATCAAAGCTTTAGAAAGTTGGTGAATTGGTGTGTGACCTATCGAAAAACGGTGATTTCAATCACTGTGGGGATATTTGTACTGTCGGTGGTGATGTTTAAGTTTGTACCACAACAGTTTTTTCCACCGTCAAACCGTGCCGAAATTCTGGTCGATTTAAAATTGGAAGAAGGCGCTTCACTCACCGCAACTGAAAATGCTGTGAAAAAAGTGGAAGCATTCTTATCCAAACAAGACGGTATTGATAATTATGTCGCTTATGTTGGCACAGGCTCGCCACGTTTTTACTTGCCACTTGATCAACAAATGCCACAAGCCAGTTTTGCACAGTTTGTGGTGTTGGCGTCATCACTTGATGATCGCGATGAAATTCGTAAATCCTTAGATACTCAAATTCGCCAATTATTGCCACAAGTTCGAACCCGTGTCTCATTGTTGGAAAATGGTCCTCCTGTGGGCTATCCGTTGCAGTATCGTGTATCTGGTGAAGACGTTGCTGTAGTCCGTCAGGAAGCCCAGAAAGTTGCTCAACTGCTGAGTGAAAATCCAAATACTGGCAATGTGCATTTGGATTGGGGTGAGCAAAGTAAAATCATTTCTTTGCTGATCGACCAAGATCGTGCGCGTCAAATGGGCGTGAGTTCGGAAGATTTGGCGAATTTCTTAAACAGTTCGATTTCAGGTGCAATCATCAATCAGTATCGTGAAAAGCGTGAATTGATCGATGTGCGTATCCGTGGAGATCAGGCTGAACGGATAAATGTTGAAGCATTATCAAGTTTGGCTGTACCGACCAGCAATGGCACTACAGTACCATTGGCACAAATCGCGACACTACAGTATAAGTTTGAAGACGGTCTAATCTGGCACCGCAATCGTTTACCAACCATTACGGTACGTGCAGATATTCGGAGCAAGTTACAACCCGCAACTGTTGTAAATCAAATGGCGGAGAAAATGGATCAACTTCGCGCAACATTACCAAGTGGTTATTTGGTTGAAGTTGGCGGAACAGTAGAGGAGTCTGCCAAAGGACAAAGCTCTGTGAATGCAGGTATGCCTCTATTCCTAGCAGTGGTATTTACGCTCCTCATGATTCAGCTGAAAAGTATTTCACGCTCTTTCATTGTGTTTTTGACTGCGCCATTGGGTTTAATCGGTGTGGTTTTATTCCTGTTGTTATTTAACAAACCGTTCGGCTTTGTGGCAATGCTCGGTACGATTGCACTATCTGGCATGATTATGCGAAATTCTTTAATTCTGATCGATCAGATTGAGCAGGATATTCGAGCTGGGCATAATCAATGGGATGCAATTTTGGACGCAACAGTACGCCGTTTCCGTCCAATTATTCTTACTGCATTGGCTGCTGTTTTGGCGATGATACCGCTGTCACGTAGTATTTTCTTTGGTCCGATGGCTGTTGCGATTATGGGTGGATTAATTATCGCTACACTTTTGACCCTATTTTTCTTACCTGCGCTATATGCGACTTGGTTTAAGATTAAAAAAACTACAGAAAATACATAATTTGTTGTGAATATTAGGTGCGAAAAATTGAAAACTTCAATATAGTAGCACTTAATCTTTAACAGAAAATAACATAGGAAATTTCATTGCATAATAAGTCAATCAGTATGCAATGAATTTGAGGTCAAAAACACCCATGGGGCAAACAAATCCGGAACAGCATCGTAAGTTCATTACGAGCTCTTATTTGTTTATGTTTCTTGCATTATTTACGGTAATTACAGCAGTGCTCGCATATTGGTTAGCGCGCAAAGTAGCAGTAGCAAATGATGCAGAGGTATGGATACATGCACAAGCATTGTGGATTATGCGCAATGCTGTCATTTTTTTGATTTTAGCGGCTTTTGCTGCATTGTGGTTTATTCCTTTAATGTTTTTCTATTGGGACAGTTTCATCTGGGTAAAAGCATGTACGGTGGCAGGTGTCGTATTTAGTGCGATTGCATGGCTATATTTACTCAATATTTGGCTTAAAGGTTTTACAAAATATTTACAGAAAAAAGCAGTTTTTTAAAAAAAACTAGATTTCAAACTTGTAAAAAATAACATCGCCCCCAATTTACTCTGCATAGAAGTATTATCAAATTTTTGTGGAGCATCGCCAATCATGGCTAAACGTGATTATTATGAGGTTTTAGGTATTGCTAAAACCGCTAGTGATGATGAAATTAAAAAAGCCTACCGTAAGTTGGCGATGAAGTATCATCCAGATCGCAACCCTGACAACGCAGAAGCTGAAGAAAAGTTCAAAGAATGTGCAGAAGCCTACGAAGTGCTTTCTGACAGTGAAAAACGCAGCATGTATGACCGTATGGGGCACAATGCCTTTGAAGGTGGTATGGGCGGTGGCGGCTTCGGCGGTGGATTCAGTGCCGAAGATATTTTCAGCCAGTTTGGTGATATTTTCGGTGGTGCTTTTGGCGGCGGTGGTCGTGGTCAACAACGTGCACGTCGTGGCTCAGATCTCCGTTATGTCATGGAATTAACGCTTGAAGAAGCTGTGAAAGGGGTGAAAAAAACCATTACTTTCACTGCACCAGCACCTTGCGATGCCTGTGATGGAAAAGGTTCAAAAAATCCGAATGATGTTGAAACGTGTAAGACTTGTCATGGTGCAGGTCAGGTGCGTATGCAACAAGGGTTTTTCTCAGTCCAACAGACTTGTAGCACTTGTCGCGGACAGGGCAAAATCATTAAAAACCCATGTAATAAGTGTCATGGTTCTGGGGTTTCAGATCGTCAACAAACCCTTGAAGTGACCATTCCAGCAGGTGTGGACAATGGTGATCGCGTACGCTTAACTGGTAAAGGTGAAGCAATTCGTGATGGTCAGTCTGGTGACCTATACGTTGAAGTGGTTGTACGTGAACATGACATCTTCCAACGTGATGGTGCAGACCTATACATGGATGTGCCTGTGAGCATTGCTGATGCTGCCTTAGGTAAGGAACTTGAAATTCCGACTTTAGATGGTCGTGTCAGTTTGAAAGTGCCAGAAGGTACACAAACCGGTAAAATGTTCCGTTTACGTGGTAAAGGCGTAAAACCTGTGCGTAGTAGCATGCAAGGTGATTTACTTTGCCGTATCGTAGTAGAAACACCAGTGAATTTGACGAGTCGCCAACGTGAGCTGTTGAAAGAACTTCAAGCGACCATGGAAAGCGATGACAATAAATCTTCGCCGAAGAAAAAATCTTTCTTTGATCGTTTATTCGACTAATTAATCTGAACGATTAAAGCAATAAAAATGGAGCAACAGTGAGCTGTTGCTCCATTTTTTTATTTTGTTGGTTGATCCGATGAGGATTGGTCAAATTCATGATCATCTGGCGCAGCATCGATTGAATTGTCATCTTGTGGAAGAATCACTGCCGGAGTGGATGAGGCAGCTGTCTGAGGTTCAGCGGGGACGGCAGATTCTTGTGCCCAACTGAGCGAAACAGTTGTGATCATCATTAGTCCTAAAATCATGGTTTTAATTTGCATTATATTTCCTTAAATCTCTCTATTATTTATATGACTTCCGAGCTTTAGAATATTCATTTATTAAGCTTAAATTTTATTTAAAATTGTTTCGTTATTTTAGGGTTTGTGGGCAATTCGTCTATGTTTGCGACTAGGTATGTTTTTTAGGCGATTCTAGGCGCGAAATACGAAATTTAGTCATTCTAAATGAGTCCTAATTGTAGCTTCAAGATATAATTTTTTTTGATCAATAAAATTGATGTTATGAAAATATTGTTGAATGAGATAAAACTTTCATTGCCACAGTTTACATCTAAAGTTTCAATAGATTAGCGTAGATCATATTGTGAATCTGTGCAGTGATTTCAAGATTAGAGGATATAACCCCATATCCTCTAATACAAAAACAAACCAAAATTATTCAAGAATCGGAGCGTCAATATCTTCGACACGAACTTCAGTTTGTGTTTCTGAAGGCGTAGTTGCGTTGCCTTGAGAGACCGTTTTTTCTTCAGTAAGTGTAGCGGCTGGAGTTGGTGTAGATTCAGCCCAAGCACTGGTCATCATTGTTGCTAATACAAATGCAAAAACCATTTTATTCGAATGCATATTGATCTGCTTATAATCCATATTGTTTTCATTCGTGGCAGTAGTCTGCTGTGTGATTCTTGCACTTTGATGAAATAGATTGAGCAATATTTTAAATTTTTTCAAAGTTTTACCGATATATTTTTTAGTCTTGATCTATTTTTTCGTTGAGTCTACTTTTTTGACCTTAATTGCCGAAGACTTAAAAGAAATCAGAAAGTTCGCAGTATTTTTAAATGGAATCGTGGTCTTGGAACTGAGTTTTGTTATAGTAGAGCCAAATTTTCAAATTCAGATTTAGGAAGATCGTATGTCAGCAGCTCCACGTATTGGTATTTTAGGTGCAGGCGGTCGTATGGGCCGTACATTGATTCAAGCGGTACAACAAGCAGGTTATCAGCTTGCGGCAGCGGTAGAGCGTCCAGAAAGTACGTTGATTGGGGCAGATGCAGGGGAACTTGCTGGAATTGGTGCTGTCGGTATCAAAGTCGTGGGCAGTTTGGAAGACATTTTAAAAGATGTTGATGTGGTGATTGATTTCACTGCCCCAGTTGCAACAGAAAACCATCTAAAATTATGCCGTGATGCTGGTGTTGCCATGGTGATTGGAACAACGGGCTTTTCAGATGAGCAAAAAACCTTGTTAAATCAATCTGCGACACAAACACCCATTGTTTATGCCGCAAACTACTCAGTGGGTGTCAATGTTTCAATTAAATTGCTTGAGCTGGCTGCCAAAGTTTTTGGTGATACAGTGGATATTGAGATTATCGAAGCACACCATCGTCACAAAGTAGATGCACCATCTGGAACTGCTTTGATGATGGGGGAAGCGGTTGCGGAAACTTTAGGGCGTGATTTGAAGAAAGTGGCGGTTTATGGTCGTGAAGGTCATACAGGTCCACGTGAACGTGAAACGATCGGTTTTGAAACGATTCGTGGTGGTGATATCGTCGGTGAGCATACTGTGATGTTCATAGGCGAGGGTGAGCGTGTCGAAGTGACACATAAAGCGACCAATCGTATGAACTTTGCGGCAGGTGCTGTACGCGCAGCAGCATGGGTTGTCGGAAAAGATGCAAAAAAATACGATATGAAGGACGTTTTAGGCTTAAATGATATTCAAGCTTAAAACATGTTGCGCTAAAATTATAACAATGAGTCAAATTTTGAACATAAAAAATGAAAAAAACAGTGATGTTACTTACGTGTGTAGTCAGTGCTTTTAGCCTGACTGCACAAGCAGCTTTACCAAGCAATGCCAAATTGAGTCTAAACAAAAACAACATTAAGGTCTGGACTTATAAAGATACCAATAACCCTGTTCTGTCCTATAAAGCAGAAACAACAATAGACGTACCGATCGAACGGGCTGTTGCTCTAGTTCTGGATGTCAATAATTCACCTAAATGGGTACCCAATGTTGCTAAAGCAGAAGTGCTGTCTCGAGATGATAAAAAGGGCGAATTCAGTATTTATATGGTTTTAGACTTTCCATTTCCTCTAAAAGATCGTGACATGGTAGTGAAAGGAACGATGTCTAAAGACGCGAGTGGCACGATTTATATTAAAAACTCTGCGGTTCAACAAGGCAAAGCACTGAACTCAGATTATATTCGTTTAAAAGATTATGCGGGCGATTGGACATTTCAAAAACTTGGTCCCAATAAAGTGAAAGTGATCACTTCTGGACATGCCAATCCTGAAGGTTCAATCCCAGCAAGTGTGACCAATATGCTGGTTGAACAGCAACCTTATCAAATGCTGCAAAAGATGAAATCTGAATTGGCAAAGAATACCAAGCTTGCTGCCTTACCTGAAATTTTAAAATAATCATGGATTCAGGATGCGTTATTTATTGCTATTTTGAACCTGCACCCTATGAAGGTGCAGGGAAATAAACAATATAATCAATTCAGACGCAGATGATTGGGTAAGTTAACATTAGCTGAATTGATGCACGGGTTCTTTGCTCATTTTCATTTGGATAAATACCAAGAGCAATCCTAATGCGGTAAGTACTGCGCCTGCAATTGAAACGGCTGAATAACTCATACCCATACTGAGAACTGCACCACCTACGGTTGCGCCTAAAGCATTACCTAAATTAAATGCGCCAATATTCACTGAAGAGGCTAGTCCTGGTGCTTCATGCGCAACAGACATCACCCGCATTTGGAGTGGAGGCACAACGGCAAAGGCTGCAGCTCCCCAAACAACAAGTGCCAAAGCTGCACCAAGCGGTGTTTGTGCCAAGATCGGGAACAGTAACATGGACAGCATTAATAACACTAAAAAGCCTGTCAATGTCTTATTCAGTGATCGATCTGCGAATTTCCCACCGAGATGATTCCCAATTGAAAAACCGATTCCGATTAAGACCAACATCAGTGTGATAAACATTGGGCTGGCATGGGTGATATTCTGCAAGCTCGGTGCAATATAGGTGTAGAGCGTAAACATTGCTCCTGCACTCATCACAGTCGTCAATAAAGCAAAAACCACAGGCAAGCGAGTCAAAACTTTCAGTTCAGCTTTTACATTTGGACGCGGACCTGCCGCATCTACAGGCAAGGCTTTCCATAATGCCAACATGGTGATGACACCCAAGATCGCAATTGCGGCAAACGACATACGCCAACCAATATTTTGTCCAACCCATGTTGCTAGAGGTACACCCCCAATATTGGCAATCGTGAGTCCCATAAACATCATGGCAACAGCACTCGCCTGTTTGTCTTTAGGCACAACACTGGTGGCAACAATTGAGCCAATCCCGAAAAATACACCATGATTAAGACTGGTAATTATTCGAGCTCCCATCAGCCCCCAATAGTTCGGTGCAATGGCTGCAAGAATATTGCCCACAGTGAAAATACTCATGGCAAATATCAGTGCTTTACGTCGTGAAAAATGTCCAAACCACAATGTCATAATCGGAGCACCGATCATTACACCTAGTGCATAAGCAGTAATGAGCATCCCCGCAGTGGGAATCGAAATGTTGAGGTTTTCTGCAATTTGAGGTAGAAAACCCATTGGAGAAAATTCAGTTGTTCCTATTGCAAAAGCGCCTATGGCTAGTGCAAGTAAGGGAAAATTTAATTTCATGAGAGATCTCAAATATACAGAAGATTGAAAAAAGACCGAGTACAGTGGTGCAATCATCAGACCAATATCACAAGCACAATTTTTTGATGTTGAGTTCAACAAAAGCTTTTAGATCGCATTTTGTTTGAGTCAAACACACATCAAAGCTTCGCAACAAAAGATATTGCGAAGCAATTAATGCCTTTCAATCGATCAGAAATGAACAGTGAAAATCTGAGAATAGATTTAGCTGTGATTAAACTAAACTGCTAAATTAAATATCCCATTTCGGTGCTAAATTTTTTGGATCAACTTCACGACCATTGCGCTCCAATTGTGCGATCATCTGCATTTCTTCAGTAGAGAGTTGAATCTCTTGGGCTTTTAAGTTCGCCATTAAGTTTTCACGTTTGGTTGATGATGGAATAACCGCAAAACCTTTTTGCAATGCCCATGCCAACGCAATTTGTGCTGTTGAAGCTTGATGTTGTTGAGCGATTTCAGCCAATACAGGGTCATTTAAAACCTTGCCATAAGCTAAAGTCATGTATGACGTCACATCAATATGCTGTGATTGTAAGAAATCGACTAACTTTGAGTTTTGTAAATAAGGGCTGAGCTCAATTTGGTTTGTCGCAATATTTTCAAGTCCAACAGCATCAATCGCTTGTTGTGACAAATCAATATTGAAGTTTGAAATACCAATATGTTCAGTTAAGCCAAGTTTTTTAGCTTCTAAAAGGTTATGCATCATTTCAGCAACAGAAATACCTAAACTTGGTGCAGGCCAATGGATCAAAGTCAGATTGACAGCATCAGTGCGCAGTTTTTGCAGGCTCTCTTTCAAGCTTGGAATAAGTTTGTCTGCTTGATAATTGTCTGTCCATATCTTTGTCGTGATAAACAATTCATCAGGATGAATATGACTTTCAGCAATCGCCTGACCGACTTCGGCTTCATTGCCATAGATTTGTGCTGTATCTACAGCACGATAACCCACATCTAGCGCATTTTTAACTGAATCTATTACGGTTTGACCTGATAAACGGAAAGTACCAACGCCAAATTGAGGAACGATATTTGTCATGATGAGTTTCACTTTGTTTTCTGAGATTAGGGCTATTTTGCTATTTTAATTGTTGCGGAAAAATACAGGAATATGCAAAATATTATTGACTATTAATCAATAATAAATCGTGATATTGCAGAGATGAAATCGACCTTAGAAGAGTTACAGGCATTTATCAATATTGTGGACAGTGGTTCGATTGTTGCTGCTGCAACACATCTTGAACAAACGACTTCGGGCGTGAGCCGAGCTTTGCAACGGCTTGAGTCTAAACTGAATGTGACTTTACTGGAGCGAACTACGCGGAAGCTTAAGTTAACTCAAGAGGGGCAATTATTTTTAGAAAAAGCCCGTAAAATTGTACATGATCTGAATGAAGCTGAAGATGCTTTATTGAAGTCGGACAGCGATACTTCTGGGTTGATTCGTGTCGATTCGGCGACGCCTTTTGTGTTACATGTGATTGCACCCTTAATGCAAGAGTTTTCTCAGCTTTATCCAGACATTGAAATTGAATTAAACAGTAATGATCAAATCATTGATTTATTGGAACATAAAACGGATGTCGCAATACGTTTTGGAGAATTAAATGACTCCAGCCTACATGCGAGATTGCTGTGTAAAAGTCGTTTATACATTGTTGCCAGCCCTGAGTATTTAGCACGAAATGGTTATCCTGCAACCCCACTCGATATCCTCAATCATGTTCAAATCGGATTTAGTAAGGTCAGTCATCTCAATACTTGGCCCATCCGTGTGAATGGTGAAAAATTGACTGTACAGCCTAAAATCAAAGCATCTAGCGGTGAAACAGTACGTCAACTTTGTCTACGTGGGCATGGTATCGCCAGACTTTCAGCATTTGAGGTGCTTAAAGATCTCAGAGCGGGAAGGTTGATCGCGCTATTTGAAGATCAAATAGAAATTTACGAGCAACACATCCATGCAGTTTATTATCAACAAGAACATTTACCTAAACGTGTACGTCTATTTATTGAGTTTTTAGCGCAAAAGCTGTCAAGGTTTCGATAGTCTTTTGTGGTGGTAGATCTAGACTCAATAATGGGGCAGTGTTGGGCTGTTGCGGTGTCACCAAATGAATTTCAAAATGCTGGGCGGAGGTTTGTTGGCATTGGAATTCCAAATTTTTTTGAACAGGCATATTTATTTTAACAGCCTGATCTCCACTGGCACGATAGTGATAATGTCTGACCGCGACAGCCTGATGCAAGGTTGGCTGTAGATGATCAAGCTGATAATTACCCAAACGTTGTGTCTTCAAAAAACCTTCAATCAAAGATTTGCATACAAAATGTTGTTGCTGAGCTGCTTTATTGACTTGTTGAGGCTGGCAGGCGCTGAGTACCAAAGCAAGGCTGATTAGGGCGATGATTCTCATTATTTTCTCCTTTCAAATCAATTATGTTTTAAAAACTGGCTGTAAAAGAAGCATAAATCTGTTAGATTTACAGATACAGATACAACAAATATTAAAATTTGGGTACAGATATGGCTTTCCAATATCAGATATTGGCACAACAGATCGCGCAAAAAATTTATTGTGGGGAGCTCGCAGTCGGGCAACGACTGAGTTCTTTGCGTCAATTTGCTGAACTGCAAAAAGTGAGTTTGAATACGGCAAAGAGTTGTTATGAATTGCTTGAAGCTCAAGGCTTGATTTTTGTCAAAGAAAAGTCAGGTTATTTTGTACAGGCTTTGCCAAATTCCCCGCAGATTGCTGTACCTGACCATCCAGATTTTCAGTCTAGACCACGGGAAGTTTCTAATCTGGAATTGCAAATTCAAATTCATGAGGCTGCGATCAATAATAAATTGATTCATCTCGGTTCGATTCAATTGTCACCTAATCTGGTTCCTATCGAAGCCTTACGTCGTTCAATCCAACGTGCTTTAAAGCACAGTAAACCGGAAGATTTTTTATATAACGATCGTCAAGGACATCTGCAATTGAGGGAGGCTTTGTCTGCACACTGGGCTGAAGATGGTTTTTATATTGCAAAAGAAGATATTTATATCAGTAATGGCTGTATGCCTGCACTGTCGATCATGATTCAGAGCCTTACACAAGTTGGTGATAGCGTGATTGTGCCGACACCAAACTATAATGGGCAGTTGCAGTTATTGGCTTTGTTGAAGCGAAAAATTATCGAAATCCCAGCCAATACAGAAGGTTTTGATCTAGATCGTTTAGAGCAAGAAATGCAAAGTCCAGGGGTAAAAATCTGCTTATTGACGGCTAATTTTCAAAATCCTCTGGGTTTTTGCCTCAGCAATGCTGAGAAAGAACGTATTGCACAACTTGCGGCGAAATATCAATGCTATGTGATTGAAGATGATATTTATGCAGAATGTAGTTTTAATGCCAAACGTCCTTTACCTATTAAATATTGGGATCAACAGGGTTATGTGGTGTATTGCAGCTCAGTCTCAAAATCTCTATCGACCTCTTATCGTGTAGGCTGGTTTTGTCTACCGCAGCGCTTACAACATTTACATGCAAGAATCATTTTACAGAATGTTTCGGTGAATACGCCTTTGCAATTGGGGCTTGCTGATATGATTTATAGCAGAGCCTATCGTCAACATCTGAGTGAATTACGTCCTAAACTGATGGCACAGGTTGAGCAGTATCGACAATTTATTCAACAGGCTTTTCATGGCGTGAGTATCCGTTTAAATCAACCGCAGGGGAGTTATGCGCTTTGGCTGCAATTCCCTGAACAAGTAGATAGTTTGGCGTTGTATTATTATGCGCAGCAATACAGTATCAATATTGTTCCGGGTATTATTTTTGGTGAAGATCATCGTTATAACAATTGTATTCGTTTAAATGCAGGACATGAATTGTCTCAGGAGGTTCAGGATGCCATCATGTTATTGGCAGATTGGGTCAGAGGCGAATTGTCAACCAAGAGTGTGGCATAAGCGCACTCAACATGATGACATTCATATCGCCTCACGTTAGAAAAAAACAGTGATGATCCAAAAAATTAAAAATAAATGAATGCCCAAGATCTTCTAACAAATTCTATAAAAACATAAATTTAATCAGATATGCGTGATTGAAATCAAAGCACTAGTCCGAAGAATCCGGCAGTTTGACTAAGGTTTACAAACGGCATGATCCATTGCCCCATTGACGATGATGAATGTCAACGTAAATGGGGTATATTGCATAGATTAAAAATCAGCTTTTAACACAATACGATAACGTGCTTTTCCTGAATGGAGGCGTTCCAAAGCATCATTAATTTTTGACATTGGATACACTTCAATTTGAGGAGCAATATTTTTACGCGCTGCGAATTGCAATAATTGACGTAATGCAAAAGGGGAGCCTGTTGGAGAGCCAGTTACTGATTTTGCACCACTGATCAATGTACCTGCAGGAATCGGCATAGGTTCAAGCACCATGCCTAACATATGAATAGTGCCATTGGGTGCAAGTGTATTCAGATAAGCTTTCCAGTCTAAGCTCACATTCACCGTACAGAGTAACAAATCAAATTTACCACGTTGTGCTTTTAAATCATTTGCATCACGGCTATTGACGATATGGTCTGCGCCCATCGCTCGCAGCTCATCTGACTTATCTAAATTAGAGGTGAATGCGGTAATTTCACAGCCCCACGCTTTGAGTAATTTAATTGCCATATGACCTAAACCACCAATCCCAATGACACCTACATGATGAACAGCTTGAATTTGGTGTTTTAAAATCGGATCAAAAACAGTGATTCCCCCACATAATAGTGGACCTGCACTTTCAGGGTCTAAGTTTTCAGGAAGTGGAATAATCCATTGCCAACCAGCACGAACCTTATCTGCAAAACCGCCAGCATGACCAACGATGGTGGCTTTTTTTTCGCCAGTGCAAAGCACTTGTTGTCCACTGACACATGGGTCACAGTGCTGACAGCTTTCTGCTGTCCAACCGATACCAACACGTTGTCCGACTTTTAAACCTTTTGCTTCTGAACCCAACTGAGTGATCGTTCCAATAATTTCATGACCACCCACTACAGGGAAAACTGCATTTCCCCATTCATTGTTAATCACGGAAACATCAGAGTGGCATAAACCGCAATATTCAACTTTAACTTCAACTTGATGTGGTGCTAAATCGCCAGCATCAAATTGATAAGGTACAAGTTCAGCGCCTGCTTCTAGGGCTGCATAGGATTGAATGATATTGGCTGACATATGAATCCTTCCTGTTTTTTGAGCGAAATTTAGCGCGACATACAATCATTTTCATGGTCATTGACCATTCCAACCGCCTGCATGAATGCGTAGCATGTTGTTGGACCGACAAACTTAAAGCCGTTTTTCTTCAAAGTTTTAGACAACTTTAGGCTGGCTTCAGTTTGCGCAGGTGCTTGTCGATAATCAGGAACATCATTCAGCTGTACCTGTTGATCAACAAAATCCCAAAGCCAATCTACCATATCAATATTTTTTGCTTTCATGTTTTGCCATGCAATGGCATTGTCACGAATAGCGGTAAGTTTACCAATATGACGAATGAGCCCAGTATCTTGGCATTTCAATGCCAAATCTTGTTCAGTCAAGTCAGCAATGGTTTGGATTGAATGATTAAAAAAATGTGTACGATAAGATTCACGCTTTTTTAAAACAGTAATCCAAGATAATCCTGCTTGTTGCCCTTCGAGACACAACATTTCAAATAAATGTTGCTCATTGCGATTTGGTTTACCCCATTCATGATCATGGTATTCGATATAAATTGGATCATCCGAACACCAGCCACAGCGTTTATTGGTCATGAAAGATGCTCCATTTTTTTTGATGTAATTAGAGTTTAAATTCGACCCATTGATCTTGTTTGTTATCCCAATATGAAAGTTGGGCAGTTTCTAGGTCAGTAAAATTTATCCAAATATCTTTACCCGCTTTATCTGCAAAGCCAGTACTGATCATGAGGGACTCATTGGTGATTTCCATAATCCAGCCTTGATGGCTTTGCCCTTTGAGGACAATTTTTTGTTGATTGCCTGATTCTGCAAATTCAACTAAACGCTCAAGCAATGCTTCTGACATGGAATATTCCTAAATATCTAATTTAAAATTTAACGTAAATACGGATAAGGATTCACTGCACCTTGTCCCTTACCTCTTAAGTATAGTCCATAGTGTAAATGAGGTGCAGTATGTCGTGCATTTCCTGTATTGCCGACATACCCAATTAATTCACCTTTTTTAACGTAGTCTCCTTCTTTTAAACCACGTCGGTGATCATTGAGATGTGCATAATAATGATAAGCACCACCAGGTCCCATTAACCAAATCACATTACCGCCTAAGTTGTTACTTTTTAAACTGGTAATCACTCCTTCAGTATTACTGTACACTTTGGTTCCACGTGAAGCCATGATGTCAATGCCCTCATGTGCGCGTCCAGCACTTCGGGACGCTCCCCACGTATCGGTGAGATTTTGTGGTTTGACACCATCGACAGGGATCGCCAACCGTGTTGGAAGTGGCATTGCTTTTAATCGGTTAATTTGAGCTTGCGGAAGATGCGGTCTTATACCACTGGGCTTTTTGGGTGCGGTGGTACATGCGCTCAATATGATTGTAAACAGGGCAATCACACAATATTGGATACGATGCGGCACGAGACATCCTTTTTTTCTAGTTTCAAATTTCAGCTTTGAGGTTTAAAAAGGGTAAATTAAAATTGAAAAAATGATCAGAATACCCGTGCCTGACTATGTCATATTTTGATTGCTGAGATCAATTTTTTCATGGCTGTTGGTATACCCATTTGTGTAGCTTTTTGTGGCGTGAGCCATTCACCGCCCAGTTCAGCTTGGAGATATTCTGCTTGGTCTTTTTCAACATGAATGATGTGTGCGGTCAATATCCAAGTAAAATGAGTGAAACTATGCGAAATTTGCACAGATTCAACGTTTGAAACCAGCTTTAAACGTTCACAGATCTGTTGCAGTTCAGCCTCACTTTCAAAAATTGGTAAACTCCATAGTCCACCCCATAAACCACTATTAGGACGTTGCTCCCATAACCATTGCCCTTGAGACTCAATGAGCAAGACTTTGCCAGTTTTCACTGGAACAGGTTTTTTTGGCTTTTTATAAGGGAGTTCCGTTTCTAACCCTTGCTGATGGGCTTGGCAATGTTGCTGCATTGGGCAATATAAACATAATGGTTTTTTTGGGGTGCAGACGGTTGCACCTAAATCCATAATCGCCTGAGTATAGTCATGATTGCGTTCAGTGGGGCACAAACTTTCGGCCAATTTCCACATTTCCCGTTCATGTACAGGTTTACTGAGATCATCTTCAATGGCAAAAAAACGCGATAAAACACGTTTTACATTGCCATCCATAATGACACCATATTGGCGTAACCCAAGTGACATAAGTGCACCTGCGGTAGAACGTCCAATACCTGAGAGCTCCATCCATTGTTCCAGAGTGTTTGGAAAATGTCCTTGTTGACTGACAACCGTCGCAGCTTTATGTAAGTTTCTGGCGCGTGCGTAATAGCCCAAGCCTGCCCAATAAGGTGCAACATCATCCCATGACGCCTGACCCAAATCATCAACGGTAGGGAAGCGTTGAATAAATTTGTCAAAATATTGCAGTACTGTTTTGACTTGAGTTTGTTGCAACATAATTTCAGAGACCCAAACTTTATAGGGATCATCTGCCACTTGCCAAGGCAGATCATGGCGTCCGTGTTGATCAAACCAAGTCAGTAATGCGTCTGAAAATGAAAATTGCGACATATCAATCTAGGGCAAAAATAGGTGGCTCAGTATAACCAAATTCGAATCGATTACAGAAAATTATCTGAATACTGTGCATGAGATTTGTGTGAGTTAAGCCATTTCGAATAGTCAGAATTTAATTTTAAAGCCAAGTTGAATGAAGCAATATATTGAACTAAAAAAGACGCAGTAGCGTCTTTTTTAGTTGACTGGCAAAGGATTAATTTTCGTTGATGATACCCCAACGCTGATCCAGTTTAAGCGGTTCATTTTTATAGCGTGGAATGATATGAATATGAAAGTGTTTATTCTGTTCTTGACCAAAAACATCACCATCATTAAAGGCAATGTGAAAGCCTTCTGGTTGATGACGGAGTTTGAGTTCATTACGTGCCAACTCTAACAACGAAGAAAGACTTTTACGCTCTTTTTCTGAAACCTCAAAAAAAGAATCGATATGGCGCAATGGGATAATGACTGAATGCCCTTTAGACAAAGGATTTTGTTCAGGCAAAATTGCACCAAATTCATTTTTATCAATGATGTCAAATTCTTCAAATTCACAATAAGGGCATTTTATCTCAGTCATTTTAAACTCCTTGTTTACTGGTTGAGTTCATACATCAGATTTAAAATCAAACCAATGTACGATTTAACAACTGATACATAGCAGTTAATCCTGCGCTTTCAGCTTCTGCGTTATAACCTAGATCTACACCATTGGCTTTGGCACGTTCATCTGCTTGTGGGTTACTAAAGCCATGTTTGGCATCTTTAAGGATGATCACTTCAGATTTTACTTGGGCATGATTCATTTCTTGTTTGAAGGATTCAACATCTGCCAAAGACACCATTGAGTCTTTTTCACCATGCAAAACTAAAACCTCAGCTTTAAATTTTCCTGATTGTGCTGGGTTTTGTGCGGACAGGTTGGCGTGGAAAGTAACGACTGCTTTTAAGTCAGCACCAGAACGAGCTAAATCGAGTATGACTTTTCCGCCATAGCAAAAGCCAATAGCAGCTAAACGATCTCCATCCACCTCAGGTTGAGCAGCAAGTGTAGCAAGTGCAGCAGAGGTACGATCTACAATGGTATCGGCATCTTGAAAAGTTTGCATCATCCATTCATTGGCTTGTGTCGCAACGGTTGTCACTTTTTTATCGCCATACATGTCGATTGCCAAAGCAGCAAAGCCATGTTCTGCAAGCTCTCTAGCGCGTTGCTCAGTATATTCATTGCGTCCCCACCATTCAGGACCCACGATGACACCTGCAACAGGTTGTGTAGATTCAGGGGCAGCAAAATAACCGATTAAAGTTGTTCCATCTTTTGCTTGGTATTGAATTTCACGAGTTTTAATTGCAACAGCCATCTGTTCAATCCTTTTATATTTTTGAGAGCGACATTGATTAAAGCATAAATATAAAGGATTCAAATGGCTAATTTAGGAATATTGAGTATAGAAATGTGAGAAATTATGAATGATGGAATGGGTGCTGAAATGAAAAAAGAAGGACCTAGGACCTTCTTGATCATAAACAGAGACTGTCATAAAAATGTTGAGAAAAGCTTAAACTTTTCCTCTGGAAATAAATCCGACAATTGCAAGAATAACGGCAACAACAAGAAGAATTACTGCAAAGTCTTTAGACATTCCTGCGACACCGCCAAAACCAAATAAACTTGCAACTAACGCGATCACAGCGAAAATTATTGCCCAACGGAACATGATATCCACCTCCATATTGTTTTTATGCAGTTTCAGTATAAGGAGAAAAACGGCGCGGTCTTGTGAAGTTATGTTTGAAAAGTGTGATAAATAAAGCATCATGTAACTGATTTGTGATGTTTTTTTATTCTCTAGTTCATGTTCTTATGCTGATATAATAACAACATCTCATATGACTTCAATTTATATCATGAGCCTCGAAATACGCCCCCAATTTTGGAAAAACTATCATTTGTCTGAACTCAATCAGGCGGAATGGGAGGCCTTATGTGATGGTTGTGGTTTGTGCTGCTTGGTTAAACTCGAAGATGATGAAACACATGAAATCGCTTATACCAAGGTGTCTTGTAAACTACTGGACTGTCAAACAGCACAATGTTCAGACTATGCTAATCGCTTGGACTATGTCCCAGATTGTATTCAATTGAGTCCTGAAAAATTAGCGCAGATAAATTGGTTGCCTTCAAGTTGTGCCTATCGGCGTGTCAATGAAGGTAAAAACCTTCCGTCTTGGCACTATTTAATTACAGGCTCCAGACAAAATGTGATTAAAGCCAGAAAATCTGCAGCAGGGCGCTGCATCTCAGAGACAGAAGTTGATGAGGAAGAAATTGACGAATATATTGTGCGTTGGGTACGTTAGAAAATGAACATAATTTTGAATTGATAATCATTATCAAATAGTAATATGATAAAGATGCTTTCATGATGTGATCATTTAAAATGTCTGGTTTATTTACACGATTGAAAAAAATTACAATGTGCCTATGTGCGATCAGTCTAAGCTTTGCTGCGTATTCCCTTGCTTATGCCAAGCCTGATCTAAAGCCCTTAGGACTGAATATTGCAGATCATGGTTCAAGTTATTATCAGTTTCAAGTTCACAGCTTTCAGTCAGCCGATCAACAACGACATTATAAAGTTTGGTTAGGTATACCTAAACAGATCAATAAAAATCAGCCCCGTCCCGCTATTTTTATGCTGGATGGTAATTCAGTCATGGTGCGTTTAGATGAAGCATTATTAAAGCAATTATCAGAACAAGATAGCCCCGTTTTAGTGGCGATCGGCTATCAAACTCAGTTGCCGTTTGAATCTGCTTCACGTTCCGTGGACTATACGCCAGCAGATGAGTCTGGAAAAATATCAGCTGATCCCCGAAATCCTGAGCGCATGTCAGGAGGAAGTCCTCAATTTAGACAAATGATTTTTGAAAAAATCATGCCTTGGGTTTACTCGCAGGTGAAATTGGATGCTCAGCGCACTGCATTGTGGGGACATTCTTATGGGGGCTTATTTGTATTAGATACATTGTTGAATCGCCAGCACAATGAGAATAAATTTTCTCATTATTTCGCAGCAAGTCCATCTTTAACATGGGCAGATTCCCGATTATTGAAAGCAGTTGAGCAGGTAAAACCTGAATCAGTTAAAGATCAAAAGCTATTGGTGATGGAAGGTGATCTTGTTCCATCTAGCACAGCGAAAATCAGCCCGAATGCTGATCGGGACATGAACCAAAACAATCGAAAATTGGTTCTAGACTTAGCCAGCAAAGGTGCAAATACCAAGCTTTTATTGTATCCACATCTCAGTCATGGTGAAGTGTTTCAGGCTTCACTGATGGATATTTTACAGAATCGATTATTTTAAAATTGAAAGTACAATATTGAATGCTTTCCATAGTAGACTAAGCTCAGCATTCATCAATTAAAAAAGCAGTATGTCAGACACTCAAATTCCACTTCCAGAACGTTTACGTCCACGTGATTTGTCTGAAATTATTGGACAAGATCATTTGCTTGGCGCTGACGCCCCATTACGTCAAATGATTGATCAAGGGCATTTGCCTTCGATTATTTTCTGGGGACCACCTGGTGTTGGAAAAACCACAATTGCATTATTATTGGCTCAAGCTGTGGATCGTCCATTTGTCAGTTTATCTGCATTAAACACAGGTGTGAAAGAACTGCGCGAAGTGATTGCTGAAAGTGGTGATTTACTAACACCAGTGGTATTTATTGATGAAATTCATCGTTTCAATAAGTCACAACAAGACGCACTTTTGAATGCTGTTGAAAAAGGTAAAATTACCTTGATTGGGGCAACAACAGAGAATCCCTCTTTTGAAGTCAACAGTGCTTTACTTTCACGTTGTCAGGTATATACGCTGAATGCGCTCAGTAATGAAGCAATTCAAGAACTGATTCTTCGGGCGATTCAACAGGATAAGTTTTTACAAGAGCGCCATATTCAGATTGAAGAATTTGATGCCTTAATTCAATTCGCCGCAGGTGATGCACGTAAAGCATTGAATTTAACTGATCTCATTGCCAGCACTTTTGATTCAGATATTGAAAATATTGTGACCAATGCGATCGTCGTTAAAGTTGCCCAACAAAATATCGCACGCTATGACAAGTCAGGTGAACAACATTATGATCTTGTGTCTGCGTTTATTAAGTCGATTCGTGGGAGTGATCCAGATGCAGCGTTATATTGGATGGCACGAATGCTAAAAGGTGGAGAAGATCCAGTTTTTATCGCTCGACGTATGCTGATTGCTGCCTCAGAAGATATTGGCAATTCAAATCCTAATGCATTGTTGTTGGCAGGAGAGTGTTTCCGCTCGGTTCAAGCCATTGGGATGCCTGAATGCAGAATTATTTTAGGGCAATGTGCCGTTTATTTGGCAACCAGTGCCAAAAGTAACAGTACCTACTTAGCCATCAATAAGGCACTAGAGTTGGCTGAGAAAACCTCGAATCTACCTGTACCTCTACATTTACGTAATGCACCAACCAAATTGATGAAGCAACAGGGCTATGGGGTAGATTATCTCTATCCGCACAATTATCCAGAACATTTTGTGCTACAAGACTATTTGCCACCTGAGTTAAAAGGGACAAAATTATACGAGTCTGCACGAAATAAAAGGGAGGTTGAAGGGGAGCGCTTACAACAACGCCGTTGGCAGCAGGAACAGCAGCAACAATAATTTTCATGTTGGCTTTAAAGTAGCTGATCTATGACAGATAAAGGTTTAAAATATCGGCAAAATTTAAATTAGGCTGATGCCTTTAAAATGTAACTTACTCAAAATACGTTTTAAATGCGCTAGAAATTTTATGAAACTTTCTATTTTGTCTTATGCAATTTTAATTGCTTTACCTGTGACCAGTTATGCTGAACTGGCAACAAAGATTTCGACACAAACTCAGCCTAAAACGGCAATACAACAATTTAAAAAGCTTTATCAGCAAAATTTTGTTCAACAAAACAACATTCCCCAAGGATGGCGTATTCCCGGAAACAATCCAGGTCATATTTTTGTTGAACATGGTGTACTAAATATTGATGGGCGGGCAAATGCAATGAGCCCTACATCGATTTTATTGCCACAAAATCTTGAAAAGTATAAAAACTATAGGATTGATCTCGAATTTACTTTAGATCAGCCAATCAATGCCTCTCGCTGGGGAAGTGTGATTTATGATGTCACTGAGGCACAGGGCGTAATTCCAAGCAGTTATTATCAATTTACCATCAGAGCGGATGCGAAAGCGAAGAATGGTACTGAATTTGGGCGCCATAAAACCAATGCACAGTGGGAAGTGAGTGAGACCAAAGACTTTTCTGAAAATATCAAAGCAAATCAATGGTACAAAGCCAGTGTGGTGGTCTCAGGACAACGGGTTCAACACTATTTAAACCATCAGTTAATGCAGGATGTAGAACTTGACCAAGAATCTACAAAAGGCGGCATTGGCTTTTCTGCCTCAGGTGCTATTTTAAAAATTAAAAATATCCAAGTCTCTGAGCAGCTCACTGCCTTACCTGATCTCACCCATAATAAAGTTATACAGGTACAAGAAATTCAAACTCATGTAGCTTTAGCCCCAACCATTATTCAAAAAATAAAACATCCAAATATTGCATTAAATTCAAGTAATCAACAATATTATCAATTGGATGCAAATTTAAATTTGCTTGATCAAACTGGTCAGGTAGTCGAAACCTTAGGACACTATCTTTCCAATCCGCATCGTAACAGCATTCCTGTGTTAGAGATCAAAGATCCAAAAAGTATAGAAGCATTAAAATTGCTGTCTAAATCTCAGGATATTAGTGATATTACTGTGTTGTCGAAAAGTGATGACCTGCTTAAATCTGCACATCAAATTATACCGATGGTTCGAACAGCATTGGATTTAAGTCGAGAAAATCTTCAAGATCGTCATCAAGATCTGGTTGAAATTATCCGCCGTAGCAATCAAGCTTATGCACGAATTGTCGTGGTTCCTCAAAGCCTGAGAGAGAAAGCATCGATCAGTTTTATTCAACGTCATCTGATGACAGTTTGGGTGGATACATCTGCTGTTGAAGCTCAGGATGTAGCGCGCGTGTTGACCACAGGTGTAAATGGGGTGATCACCACGCAAAGTACGGTTTTTTCCAGTATATTAAAACAATTTCCAAAAAATACTTTATTGCGTAAACCTTTTATTATTGGGCATCGGGGTGTACCCAGCTTAGAGGATGAAAATACTTTAGAAAGTGCCAAACATGCAGTCGCTTTGGGTGCAGACATTGTTGAAAATGATATTTATTTGACTAAAGATCAGCATCTTGTGGTGATGCATGATGCAACCGTTGATCGTACAACGCGTTCAACTGGAAAAATTGAAGAGATGAATCTTGCGCAGGTTCAACAATTACAATCTAAGCATAAAGCTTATAAAATACCGACCCTTGCAGAGTATTTTAACTTTTTAAAACAGCATCCAAATGTTGTACTGATGATTGAAATGAAAAGTGCCAATCCAGCGTTGGTGGCAAAAATGCAGGATGAGATTAAAAAGTATCAAATGGAAAGCCAAGTGGTCACGACATCATTTAATACCGATCAAATTGTGCGTGCACAAACTCAAATGACTGAGATTCCTCGAGGTTTGTTGGTAGGGAATATGCCAAACAGTCGTAACAATTTAGTCAATACTAAACAAATCAATAGCGATGTCCAAAAGTATAACTCTAGTTATAACCCTGCTTATCGGTCTGATTTGATCAATATTTTAGAAGCCTCAAAACATCGTGGCATCAGTTTCTGGCCTTGGGCTTTGAGTGATGACACATTTAACAAGTTGTATGTGGCAGGAACCAATGGGATCACCACCAATTCAGCACAACTTTATTCTAAATATATCGTGGATATACAAGCACCGAAAAATATCAAAGCCAAAGTAGGACAGGCTGTTTTAATTGATGCTCAAACGACTCAACAAGACGGAAAAAAAGCCAAATTGCAAGTCAACAATTTTGTGGTTTTAGCTGGTTCTCCAAAGCATGAGCTAAAAAATGAGCAGTTGCGTTTTGTTGAACAAGGAACAGCTTATGTTTTGGCGGGCTACAAATATCAGATTGACCCACAAAATGACTATCAAATCTTTTCAGCACCTATCAAGGTGGTGGTGAAATAACTTATCAGGCTGTATGAGTTTAAAAAGGTACTTTGACAATTTTAGGGAAATTGGGAAAAAGAATAAAAAGCATTTTAGGATTTTTCTGTAGTCCTGAACCGTCTAAGTAAGTCCATTGATGTGAATGCTGTGAGCGGATCGCGACCATAAAAGAAGGCGGTGCTTTGACTGTTTTGCCTGCCACTTTCATCGTGATGGTTTTTGGCACAAAACAAATTTCTTCTTGATCGACGATATAGCTGTAGAGAGGTGGATTGGACTCAACCTTTTGAATTTCTAGGTTGGATTCTGCAAACATATTTTGGGCATATTTGAGCAACTTTTGGTAGTTTTCAGGACCACCGACATAATTGATCAGTGAAGGATGGGTTTTTTGTTGCATAAAACTATAATCATTATTCTTCAAATCTTGTCCTAAGCGTTGTAGGTCAGGTGCAATGATTTTAGGGTAGTCCTGTTGGCAACTTAATTGTTGTGCGTGGGCAGGGGCTAAAATGCTCAAGAATAGAATGCACGCATAAATTGTTTTTATCATGTTGGATTAAATCCGCATATGTGTTGTTTTGAGTATATAAGTTTGTCAAAAAAAGTTCATCAATCATCCAGACTTAATGATACTTACCTATAGCATATCTAGATTTTGATGGTTATCACTAAGACAATAAGCATCAAACCGAGTTGTTTAACTCGGTTTGATGCGCTTTAACAGGCTTTAGACCTTACCACTTATAATTAATTTTGCCGTAATAGAATGCGCCATTAAAGCCAAAAGGTGAGAACTGACTGTACTGTAGGCTTCCACCCGTTGGTTTGTTGATGTCATAAACATCTTTATCTGGATAAACATTGGTAATGTTGTCACCGCCAAGGGTAAATTTCCAAGCTTTCAATTGATAGCTGAGGGCTAAGTCTAAAAGCCATTTTGCAGAGAATTTCTGATCGCTGGCTGAACCAGCGTTACTGAAAGTTTTGAAGCTGCCATAACGCGTGATATTGGTGTTAATACCAAAATTTCCAATTTTATAATCATTGGCTAAACTGAATTTATGTTCAGGTGTACTGCCTGCCAGTAAACCATATTGTTCACGACGGTCTAAGCGTGTCAAATTGACACCCAATGCATTTAAAATGTCAGGATTTTTATCTACATTGGTGACTTCATTGCGATTAAAGTTATAAGCCAAAGATGTGGTTAACTCTCCATAAGGGAGGTTCTGCCATTGGTAGTTTGCAACCAAATCCACGCCACGTGTACGTGTATCACTGGCATTATTGAAGAAACGTACACTGCTAAAGTTGGTATTGGTGATGCCTTTTGAGATCAGATAATCACGTACAGCAGGGCTGCTGGCATTGATATTCGAAGACAAGCTAATACGATCATCAATATCGATTTGATAGGCATCTAAAGTCACATACAGATTTGATGTTGGGGTAAACACAAAGCCAAGACTGTAGTTTTTGGATTTTTCAGCTTTTAAATCCTCAGCACCGAGTAATTGCGCAACTTGAGATGAGCTTGGGAATGTACCTGCTTCAACGAATTGCCCATTGACCAGTTGAGAGGAAGTTTGGGTAAAATACTGTTGTGCTAGACTTGGCGCTCGAAACCCTGTAGAAACTGAACCACGTACAGCAACTTGCGGTAAAAGTTTATAACGTAAGGACAGTGAAGCGTTATTGGTATCCCCAAAATCATCATATTTCTCATAACGATATGCGCTAGAAGCAGAAAGCTTTTGGGTAATGTCCGTTTCTAAATCTAGATATCCTGCATAACTGTCACGCGTCCATTTGCCTGCATCAGCTTGACGAAAACCAGATAAACCTGAAGAACCACTTTTATAATAAGAACCCGGATCTCCTGCTTTAATTTGATATTGTTGGTTTAAATACTGGGCACCAAATGCAATATTCAAAGGGCTTGCAAATGCAGATATGTCATATTCTTTAGAAAGATCAATATTAAAAACAGATTGGCTATTTTTCAGCTTGCCATTATGAAATGAATTGGGTGTTGCCCCTGTATCTTTGTACAGATCAACATTAATGGTTCGGGTATTTACATCATATTGATTCAAACCATAATTTGCAGAAACATCATAACGCCAATCTGCCGCTTCTCCTCGTAAACCTGCAACAGCACTAAAGTCATCTAATTGACCTCGGATCAGAGGTAAGTAACCATTCGGAAACAATGCTGGAACATTGTTTGAGGCATTGCTTAAACGATAAAATCCAGCAGTTTCAGCATTTCGATGGCTATAGGTAGAGAAACCATATAATTCGACAGTATCACTAAGGTCAAAGCCAGCATTGAAAGCAGCTTTTACTTCGTCTGATTTTGGGTCACCAAATCGAAATGTCCTTTGCCCATATGTGGTTGCATTTGGGTCACGTAAGTCTAAGCCAGCACGATTGGTTGCTTGATTGTCCTGCCATTCACCTGAGAAAATGGCATAACCATAATCTCCAAGTCGAGTTCCGCCTGAAACATAGGACTGCTTTTGCTCACCATCACCTTTATCATAAATACCGTAGCGTATACCCGCTTCACCCGTCTTAGGGTCAGACTTTAAGATGATATTGACGACACCTGCAATTGCATCTGAACCATAACGTGCAGAAGCACCTTCTCTGAGGACTTCAATACGGCTGATTGCGGAAACAGGTATTGCATTTAAGTCGGTGGGTGCTGAACCACGACCAATTGTTCCGCCCAAGTTAATAAAAGCGCCGGTATGGCGACGTTTACCATTCACCAAAACCAAGACTTGATCTGGAGAGAGTCCTTTCAGTTGTACAGGTCGAACCAGTTCCGTCCCATCAACGACAGTGGGGCGGGGAAAATTGATTGAAGGAATAATTTTACTCAGTGCTGTACCTAATTCACTGGATCCAGTTCGTTCAGTGAGTTCCTGTGCACTAATCACGTCTATCGGTTGTAAGGAATCGGTCTTAGAACGCTTTAATGAGCGTGTCCCAGTCACCACAATCGTATCTAATGTTTTAACTTCGGGAGATGTATTCAGTTGTTCTTCAGCATGTGCTTGTGGGTACAGTAAGGCTAAGATCAAACTTGCTGTGAGACTGAATGAATATTGTTTTGATAATTTACGCATAACTCTATTTTGAAGCTCTTTTTGTAACTATTTGTAGTGATCATAGTGAGCTTGGCAAGATTTAGAAAACAACTTTTAAAAATATCAATAGAACAAAATCTGCAAAGTGTCTTGTTATTTAAAGCTTTCTATTGATGACTAAAGCCAATTTTATCAGTCGTGTAGATTGATCACTGGGGCTTGTTTTAGCGTGGGACTGTAGAGATGTAAAAAAGGCTGTCATCATGACAGCCTCCAGCAAAAGAATTTTTCACCCTTTAACGTGGTGGAAATCCTGCTTCGGTTAAGGCATCCGCAACTTGTTGCTGTGTTGCTGATGTTTCAACTTGAACACTGCGATTTGGTGGATCAGCAATGACTTTTGCATTTGCATCTACAGATTGGACTGCTTTGGTGACACCACGTGCACACCCGCCACAGGTCATATTTTCAATATAAAATTCCATATCTCACCTGTTTGAAGAAGATTTAAAACCAATATAAACCTTACCATAATTGTAAGGTCAAGCTTTAATACTTGAACTTTCTCTTAATGCTTTTCAGAAACATAGTTTATGGTGTACTTGGGGATTTCTATTTCTAATGGTTCTTCTGGAACTTTTACCTGACAAGAGAGTCTGGATTCAGGGGTAAGTCCCCATGCACGATCTAATAAATCTGCTTCGATATCATCCATTTCAGTTAATTGATTAAAGCCTTGCTTTATCACTACATGACAGGTTGTACATGCGCCAGATAAATCACATGCATGTTCGATGGGTATGCCGTGATCTAATAAGCTTTGGCATAAATTACTTCCACTTTCCACTTCTAAGGTTGCACCATCTGGGCAAATTTTTTCATGGGGAAGTACTTTAATTTTTGGCATACATAACATCCTGAAATAAGCCAATAGCTTGAAAATAAGGTGTTTAGCCACCTTATTTTCACTATTGTGAGCAGAAAAATGATAAGTGGAAACACGATATTTTTACTGATGATGACTGAGCCAGTTGAGCATCATATTAATTTCAGCCTCTTGTGCAAGAACTACATTCTCAGCAAGTTTGCGCACTTCAGGATAATGACCGTATTGCAATTCTATTTTCGCCATATCAATTGCACCTTGGTGGTGAGGAATCATACCGCGCATAAAATCAATATCTGCATCTCCCGAAAATGAAATCATCATATCCGCATGCATCTTGTCATTTGTTTGACGAAAAGCATCTATAGCAGCTTGAACATGGTTAAGTTCAGAAAGCTGAGCATTGTTTTCTAACCATCTTTGCATGACTTCGATTTCTACCTCTTGGTCGGCAACAATATTTTCAGCTAAGCGCCGTAATTTGGCATCAGCGCCATATTGTAGAACAACTTTTGCCATATCAATGGCACCCTGATGATGCGGAATCATCCCTTTCATGAAATCCATATCTACATTTCCAGTGAAATCAATTTGCATTTGTGTATGCATACGGTGATTCACGACCATATAGGCATTGATAGAAGCTTGATTCGGCAGATTTGATCCATTCATATCCTGGTGTTGAGAATGGTTTGTGTGGTTATTATTACTCATTGAAGTTCCCTTTAAGTTTTAGATAAAATTTTGCATATTAAAAATCACTGTATCTATCACACTTTTTAGAACAGAAATTTTATGGAGATCAATACTTACCGTAATGATGGAAGTTACTGCTTATTCCATGAACGGTCTATGGACTCTAAATAATTTAGAGTTACTTAATATTTAATCATTCTAATCTTTACAATCATGTGAAGGTCAAGCACAAAATAATTTGTTTTAAATGTCGCAACAGCGTTTTTTATAAAGTGATGCTTTTAGATAATTGGCAAAGCACTTTATACCGAATAAATCATGAAACTTATCCAATACCTGAGCAATGAATTGACCTGTTTTTAAAAGATTGTAATAGCACACTTTATTTTGAATATTGCAAGTTTGGTCTAAGCTTAGCTTGATTGTATAGAGATAAAACCTCATACAATTGATCAATACTTAATTTTTGGAGCAACTTTATTAAAGTCAGTCTTGATTCAACCAAAGCAGATATACAAAATTTGAGCATTGATAGTAAACTCTGATCTTAAACTTTAGCGCATAAGAACAGGACCATGAGAGAAGATCATTTATATTCAGTTATTTATCAAGATATTCAAGAGGCTTTGGCTGAAATTCAACAATTAACACAAGATCAGCATCTATGCGCCCTTGGTTTGGGAATGGTTGAAGATTTATGTGGTTTCTTTTATGTGGGATGCACCATAGAAAACCTTAAATCTTTTGAAGATGTGTACGAAGCATGGTGGATTTCAGAATGGCAATATTCTAGTACTGCCAATAATCATACACATGATGCGATCATGGCACTCTATGAAGCATTGGGTAAACAATGTACTGATGAGCAATATATTGCTTTGAGAGAGCATTATCAAAATACCATCATCCAAGCATTACAAGATTTAAGAGATGCAGGAAAATTAAAAAATCAGCAGGGCGAAGAAATCATCGTGATTATTCAGTATGCTGATTCGTTTGATGAGGACTTTGAGGAGAGTAGCTTCGCTGAGATCAATCCTGAGTTTTTGGTTCCACTCTTTAAAAATCGCTTTAAACAAAAATCAGGTGAAAATCTATATGATTATCTGTTGCAAAAAATAGCAGTTTAAACACATTTAAAGCGCAATAAAAAAGCTGAGTTCAACAACTCAGCTTTTTTATTGCGACATTATTGATCTTAAAGATCTGAAAGATCAACACCAATACGTGCAGCAACTTCTTCATAAGCTTCAACCACACCACCTAAGCCTTGGCGGAAACGGTCTTTATCGAGTTTTTTCTTAGTGTCTTTATCCCATAGACGGCAACCGTCTGGAGAGAACTCATCACCTAAAACAATACGGTCATGGAAAACACCAAATTCAAGTTTGAAATCAACAAGAAGCATGTTGCCTTGAGCAAATAAGTCTTTAAGTACCACATTCACTTTTTGAGTCAATTCTTTCATTTGAGCAAGCTGTTCCGCATTTGCCCAACCTAAAGCAATCGCTTGAGACTCATTGACCATAGGGTCGCCTAAAGCGTCATCTTTAAAGAACAATTCAAAAGTTGGTGGAACAAGTTCTAAACCTTCTTCAACACCTAGACGACGGCATAATGAACCTGCTGCATAGTTACGCATGACGCACTCTACAGGAATCATTTGCAATTTTTTAACCAAAACTTCAGTTGGAGAAAGAAGTTTTTCAAAATGAGTTTCGATACCCGCCGCTGCCAATTTTTCCATGATAAAGGCATTAAAACGGTTGTTCACCTTACCTTTACGATCTAGTTGCTCTATTTTTTCGCCATTGAATGCAGATGCATCATCACGGAAAACTAGAATTAGATGATCCGCGCTATCTGTTTCATAAACAGATTTCGCTTTACCAGTATAGAGCAAGGTTTGTTTTAACATGGGGGAACCTTTTGCAAAAAAAAATTGCCTAGAACGACTAGGCTGGCCAGTTTTGGTAAATCTGGGTCAATAATCCTGCAGCTTTTTCTTTATCTGCAAAACTATTGTCTGCGTTAAACACAGCAAGTGTGTTGCTTGAACCTACTGAGCTAAGTCTGAGTATATAAGTTGAATTATCGATTTTCACAGTTGCCTCATTGGCATTTTTGCTTTGACCGATTAGCTTATAATTTAGACTACTGAGGGTTGCAAGTGTGTACTGCCAAATTGTAGCAGAATTTCCATCAATTTTGATCAATGGATTGCCATTTCCGTCAGTTAAAATTTGAGGTCTGCCCACAGTTTCGGTGCTTGTTGCACTTTCATCTGTTGATGTGTTGACTTGAGCAACTTCTGGGCGAGGCACGTCATAACGATTGCCTTTTTTATTTTCAAATTTAGGTGCATGCTGAAGCGCCAGCGGGTCAACAATAGGAGCTGGATACATAGGCGTTGCAGGTCTAACTGTTGAACCTTCAGGGTACTTAAGCGGCTCTACTGTGGTCGTATTTTTATAATCTAAAGAACCATTATTGATTCCAAGGGAACTACAACCCGCCAAACTTAAAGCTGAAATGGCAAGAGTTAAACCTAAACGTAATTGCATAATACTAAGCTCTTATTAAATGAGACCTACTGCTTTGAGTTCTTCACGCAGAGGCGTACGGTATTTTTCTGCAAGTGGAGTTAATGGTAAGCGAATACCTGTACCAATTAATTCCATTTCATGAAGTGCCCATTTCACTGGAATTGGGTTCGATTCGCAAAATAGAATATTGTTTAATTTTGCAACTTGGTCATCTTTAACCTTTGCAGTACTTGCATCACCAGCAAGTGCAGCCGCACAAAGTTCACTCATGATTTTAGGAGCAATATTGGCAGTCACAGAGATATTGCCTTTTGCGCCTAACTGCATCAGTTCATTTGCCGTCGCATCATCACCAGAATACACCAACATGTTTTTACCTTGTAAACCATCAATCAATTGTTTACCACGTGGTACATCGCCTGTTGCATCTTTAATTCCAACGATTTGAGGAATATCTGCTAAACGAATGGCAGTATCATTATGTAAATCAACACCTGTACGACCTGGAACATTGTAAAGAATGATCGGTAAATCAACAGCTTCTGCAACTGCTTTATAATGTTGGAATAAGCCTTCTTGTGTTGGCTTGTTATAATAAGGGGTCACTAAAAGTGCGGCATCTGCGCCGAGCTGTTTAGCTTCTTTGGTGAGTTCGATCGCTTCGTGTGTCGAGTTTGCACCAGTACCGGCAATAATTGGAATACGTTTATTGGCTACACGGATAATTTCTTTAATTACTTCTGTGTGTTCTGCCATGCTAAGAGTAGATGCTTCACCAGTTGTGCCGACAGCAACAATACTATTAGTGCCTTGTTCTATGTGCCACTCAACGAGCTTCTCGAGACCCTTCCAATCTACGCTGCCATCTTCAAACATAGGGGTGACGATTGCGACAATTGAGCCTTGAATGGTCTGTGCTTGCTGAGTCATTTTAAAAAAATATCCTATTTTTCCATCCGCATGCGTTTGAGTAAACAAGGATTGGGATGGTTGCAGTATTTTGATTTGAGCGAAAAGCAATCATTCGAAAGATTGCATAATGCTTACCCAAATTATGACTGATTCAGCGAGACAGAACAATATGCTTTAGTCAAAGCTTGGAAATTCTTTAAAAAAAGCAACAATTCACTCACATTTCAGTTGAATAAATTTTATTTTTAGATTTTTTATACCGAAAATACAGGTGATTTTTTGCATATATACTTGCATGAAATTTATACCAGCCTAAGTTTCAAAAATAAAACCCTAAGATATTTTATAGACTGTTTTGTATTCGGTTGTTGGGTTATTGAGAGTTTATTATCGAGTATTGAAATTGTCTTATCAGATTATTAATACACTGGGCATACTTTGAAGCTGAGTTTGCTGTGGTGATAGATGTAATGATGGTGTAAATACTTCACCATTTTGAGATCATTTGATCAAGCTGCAAAACTGAATCCTTGATTTTGATAAGAAGCTCGCAAAAGTGAGCTTTTTTATTGTATGTTAGGTCATCAACGCGTGTCATATTGATCATTAGAATAGCTGAGATTTAGCCAGTATAAGGATAGGGAAATGTTGCAAACTGAGCGTAGCGCCTTAATTGTTGTCGATGTGCAAAATGGTTTTACTTCAGGGGGAAACCTAGCGGTTGCCCAAGCAGAAAGAATCATACCGCTCATCAATCAATTGGCAGATCATTTTGACAATATTGTACTGACACAAGACTGGCATCCTGCAAACCATATTTCTTTTGTTGAACAACACCCTCAACATAAAGCTTATGATGTCATTCAACTGGACTATGGTCCACAAGTGCTGTGGCCCTCTCATTGTGTGCAAGACACAGAGGATGCTGAATTCCATCCTGATTTAAATATTCCTACTGCGCAATTGATTATTCGTAAAGGTTTTCATTCGCACATTGACAGTTACTCAGCCTTTATGGAAGCAGATCATAAAACCACAACAGGTTTGGCAGGGTATTTGCGAGAACGTCAGATCGACACTGTATATATTGTTGGCATTGCGACAGACTTTTGCGTCGCGTGGACTGCAATGGATGCGGCTAGATTAGGTTTTAAGACCTTTGTGATTTCCGATGCGACCAAAGCAATTGATCTGCATGGCTCATTACAACATGCATGGCAAGAAATGCTGGCTGCTGGCGTAAAGCGTATGGTTTCAAAAGATATTCTTGATTACCCTCAATCATAAATGACTGCATAAATTTGAGCATTTGAGAAAAGTGATACTGATTTAAACGACATGCTTTAAGATAAGCCTTGATTTTAAACCTATTTGGGTAGGGACAATGTCAGCAATTTTACGCTTTAGTCAGTTTGTGCAAAAAACTTTTGCACTTTGGGTCGTTGTATTTGCATTCATCGCATTATGCTTTCCCGATGCATTTGTATGGATGAAAGCTTATATTCCATGGGTTCTTGGCATCATTATGCTAGGGATGGGAATGACCATGACAGTCGATGAGTTTAAAAATGTATTGTCTAATCCAAAAGCAGTGGTGATCGGTGTGGTGGCTCATTTTGTGGTGATGCCAAGCGTAGCATTTTTTCTCTGCAAGATTTTTAATTTACCGCCAGAAATCGCTGTAGGGGTAATCCTCGTTGGATGTTGCCCAGGCGGGACTGCTTCCAATGTGATTACTTATATGGCAGAAGGCAATACCGCTTTATCTGTCACATGTACTTCTGTTTCAACATTTTTAGCGCCTATTTTAACACCTGCTATTTTCTATGTTTTGGCAAGCCAATGGATTCCGATTGATGCAGGTTCAATGTTTATAGATATTCTTAAAGTGGTGATCTTCCCGATCATCTTGGGTGTGATCTTAAGAAGTGTGTTCAAACAAAAGACTGAGCAGTATATCCAAGTGATGCCATTGGTCTCTGTAATTGCGATTGTCGTCATCGTCGCAGCAATTATTGCTGCCAGTAAGGCATCTATTTTGCAATCAGGTTTGCTGATTCTTGGTGTGGTTATTCTACATAACGGACTAGGTTTTTTACTGGGCTATTGGGCAAGTCGTTTATTCAATTTATCTTACCCAGATTCCAAAGCTGTAGCGATTGAGGTGGGTATGCAAAACTCAGGCTTAGGGGTAACCTTGGCTGCGCTTCATTTTGCTGCGTCTCCTGTGACTGCTGTTCCCAGCGCAATTTTCAGTTTATGGCATAATATTTCGGGTCCAATCTTAGCCACATACTGGGCAGCGAAAGCGGATAAAATGTCGGAAAATAAACCCTAGTACCGTACAACTTTAGCGCTCATTTAGAGCGCTGAATTTTAGTTTTTTATTTACAGTGATTTATTCACTATCAAGTTGTTTTAAAAACTCATCTTCAGTCAGTACAACAAATCCATGTTGTTCCAAGAGGGCAGTCGTGACACCTTTGCCTTGCACTTTTTGTCCAGAGAATGAACCATCATAAATCATATTTGAACCGCAAGAAGGGCTATTGGCTTTTAAAACAATGTGTGTAACTTGATGTTGTTGTGCAAGTTTAAGTGTTTTTTCTGCCCCCTGAATAAATGCTGAAGAAACATCGTCACCATTGGCATCTTGTACTTTAGCTTGCCCCAATAAAACAGCATAACCATCACCACCCACAATTTCAGCAGATGGTCGAGGTGTACTTAAACCACCTGAAACTTCAGGGCAAATCACAACAGCTTGTTGATTGTCGAGCAACTGTTTAAGTTTATCGTGTAAACAGTTTTGAGCATCATAACGGACATTTTCACCGACAAGACATGCGCTGATCAGGTATTTTGGGGTCATCTTGAGTTTAATTCGAGCTGCATTAAATCCATGCCAATATCATATAAATCAGTTTTAAAGTCGAGACTTAATTGTTCTGTAAAGGCAAATTTTTGATAGAATTTTTTTGCACGCGCATTGGTTTTTAACACTTCTAAGAAGATATAGGCTTGATGATGTTGATTTGCAATCTCAATCATATATTGCATTAAATGTGCGGCTATATGTTTTCCAATGACATCTTTGAGTAAATAAATTTTCTGTAATTCAGCACCCATACGCGCTAAATTGGGCTGGTATTGATTAAGGTTGAGTTTGGCGTAGCCGATCAGTTGAGCATGCTCATTTTCAGCCAATATCCAAATTTGTTGCGGGTCCGCTAGAGATTTCGATAAGTTTTCAAGACTAAAATCTTGGTTGAGAAAATTTTGTAATCCTTGTTCTGTCCAAATATCACTAAAATGTTGGCGATATGTTGTGTTGCCTAGTGCATAAAGTTGATTTGCATGGAGCGTCGTGGCTTGGTAAATTTTCATGATGTTTTATCTTAAAATGATGGCTTATTATGATTTGATGCGATGTTCAATCATTGATGATTTTCATGTGATAATCAATCTGAAATATGGGAAATGAATGTTGCTATGAGCGTTTATGTGGATCGTGCAAAAGTACCGTTTAAAGGCAAAGAATGGTGTCATCTCATGGCAGATACGCTAGAGGAATTACACCATTTTGCAAACATGTTAGGCATAGATTCGCGTTTATTTCATCGTTCTGCATCTTATCCTCATTATGATATTACTCTGCAAATGCGGGTCATCGCCATTGCGCATGGGGCAATTGATGCTGATCGGAAAACCATTATTGCTTGTGGAAAGCAGCTTAAACTTCAATTAAATCAATCTTGATAAATGTTGTGTGAATAGTCATAAAATAATTTATATCAAATGGTTAATATTAATAATCTTTTAAAATGCCAATAATTTTTGCTGCTTCTAAAGCTATCCAAAAACGAGTAATACCTAAGCTTGTTGTGGGCTTTATGCCTGTTAATTCTTCTATAACTTTCAATCTATAGACTAGTGTTTGCCGATGAATATCTAATTTAGAAGCGGTTACCTTCCAATTGCCATCATATTTTAAAAATACGGCTAAGGTTTTGAGCAATGGTAGGGAGTTAGTTTGTTCATATTCTAAAATACGACCAAAATAATGACCAACAACAGCTCTTGCTTCTGCAACAGTCTTAGGACCTAAGGCTAGTTCTAAATCTAGATGGTTGTAGTGAATTAAATCGGTTTGGCTTTCTTTGATTCTTCCTAAAGCTAAACATGACTGGAAAATACTTTCTTTGAAACCAAGCATTGCTGTAATTGGGCTACTTATGCCTATTTTTGTCCCCTTTCCAAAACAATTAATAAGCGCATTTAATAAATTACTATCGTCAGGAAGTACTGCAAATATTCTATTTTCATCACGAGAAAATAATGGATAAATTTTATAAAATTCAGGTATATGATGGATATTTGTGTATTGGCGAGATCCTTTATTTGAGGGAATAATTGCAATAGTAACTAATTTACCTAGTAAGCCACGTCTTTCTAACATAATTTTTGCAGCACCAAACTCAATTTCCCCATTTAACAAGTCATCAAATAAAGCTTCACCTTCTTCTCGAATTCCATCACGGTCTATCATTTCACGTTCTAGCTCAATACTCAGTAAGCCAGCTAATATGCGTGGTAAAAATGTCTCATCAAAAAAACGTGACTCTTTATTAATAATATTTAAAGTGGTTTGGGTTCTACCCGGTATTTTTACACTATATGTAATATTATCTTTTGGTACTGGAAAATTAAAATTAAAAATAGGAGTGAGAGTTTCATTATCTAAGATTTGTAAATTTAAAGATAACTTTTGTTCGATAATCTGTAGTCGTTCATCTAATTGTGAACTTTCCCATAACGCATCAGTATAGACTTGAAATAACTTATTTCCTGCATCAAAACGGTCTCTCTGAGCTTGTAAAACGCTTTCAATGACCAAACGCGCTAATCTTAAAAACTCTAAATCAAAACTAGCTCCTAATATTGGAAATCCCAAATCACTTGCTTCATCAAGCATCTCCTGAGTAATAGAAGGTGAAAAATCTCTAGGGGCAATAACAATGGCACTCGCTTGAGCTTCAGCGAGCTGACGTAACCATTCTATCTGTTCAATTGGTTCAATTGGTAAACCACCACCAGTGGTCATCACGAGGGTGCCAGGAGATATCCAATGCCAAGGATCTGGTAAATCTACAGCATGAGCCCATTTTACTATTCGTTTGCCGCCTGATCTACCAGATTTAAAAGTTAGACCTAAATTATTGTTTTTTACCAATTCATCAATAGTAATCATAAGCATCCTACTTTTTTCATCATACATTTGTATAAAAGATAGCAGTTTTTATACTTATCTTACCAATAGAATCGTGCTCAACATGGGCTTAACATCCTCAATCAATACTAAAAATGTTTGAGGAATAACAAATGAATGAAGCACTTAGGGATGAGCTCATCAAATTACCAAATATTCCATATTGGTATAAAAAAACTGATGAAAGACCATCGTTAAATACTGAAGTTGATGCTGATATAGTCATTATTGGAGCTGGTTACACAGGCTTATGGACTGCGTATTATTTACTTAGAGCATTACCTTCTCTTAGCGTTGTAATTTTAGAGCGTGAACATGCTGGATTTGGAGCATCAGGTCGTAATGGCGGTTGGGCTTCTGCCATATTTCCAATTTCACTGTCTAAAGTAGCAAAAAATTCATCTCATCAAAGTGCACTGTTTTTACAGCAAATTATGAATGAGACAGTAGATGAAATTGGTCAAGTTCTTCAATTAGAAGGTATTGATGCAAATTATTCTAAAGACGGATTTTTATCAATTGCTCGAACACAGGCCCAACTACAGCGTGCAAAATCTTCAGTTAAGGCTTCGAAAGATTTTGGTTTACCTGACCAATGGTATTTCCTTGATGCTAAAGCAACAAGATCAAAGATTAATGTTTCTAATGCATTGGGGGCAATTTATACGCCACATTGTGCTGTAATTCATCCAGGTAAGCTTGTTAGAGGTTTGGCTAAAACTGTAGAAAAATTAGGTGCTAAAATTTATGAGAAAAGTGCCGTAACACATATAAATTCTGGGCAAGTTACGACTCTAACAGGCAAAGTTAAAGCGCCTATTATTGTAAAAGCTACAGAAAGTTATTCATGCCAATTAGATGGATATAAACGATCAATTATTCCTTTGTATTCATTAGTACTGGCCACCGAACCAATTCCTGCATCTGTAAGAAATGATCTGAAGTTAAACCATAGGTTAGCTTTTAATGATATGAGGCATTTGCGTGTCTATGCACAAATGACTGCTGATGGACGGTTGATTTTTGGTGGGCGTGGCGCACCTTATCACTATGGTTCAACAATTTCACCTGAATTTGATCTTGTTGATAACGTTCATGAAAGTATCCGTAGCACTATTAATGATTTTTTCCCAACTTTAAGCAGTTTAAAAATAACTCATCGATGGGGCGGAGCACTTGGGGTTGCCCGCGATTGGTCACCATCTGTAGGTTTTGATCAGAATACTGGTATTGCTTGGGGTGGCCATTATGTTGGGGATGGCGTCGCGATGAGTAACCTTTCAGGACGAATTCTTAAGAACTTAATTTTGAATATTTCAGAACCAATTAATAAGCTGCCAATCGTAAATCATGCTTCTCCTTTATGGGAACCTGAGCCTTTACGATGGATGGGGATTAATTTTGGTTTATCTGCAACGGCGTTTGCCGATAAAGAAGAAAACATGACTAACCGTCCTTCTACAGTTGCATCTGCACTAGAAGCATTGACTGGCGCTCATTAATTCTAAAGGAGTAACTATATGACAAGTATGACTATTGTTAAGCGCGATGAAATTGAAAACGGTAACTTACCTGCTGCAGGTTTACGTGCTGGCGCTGATAGTGGAAACCCTCAATTAGGAGTTCAAACTCTTGCACCTAATGCTCAAGGGAATTTAGGGATTTGGGAGTGTCAACCAGGAGGATGGCCTGTTATCGACAGAAAGGATACCGAGTTTTGCTACATTATTTCAGGTAAAGCAACTCTAACTGATGACAAGACAGGTGAGGCCATTTCTGTAAGTGAAGGCGATTTAATAATTCTACCTGTTGGCTGGACAGGTCGTTGGGATGTTACTGAAACAGTTCGAAAAATATTCACAATTTATTAATTCAATCATTTCCTTAAGGAAAATATCTAAAGTTAAGGAGAATCAAATGAGCCAAATCGTTGGACATTTTATCAATGGCGAAGTAGTTGTAGATGAAAGCAATACTCAACCAGTATTCAATCCATCAACAGGTGAGATCAGTAAGCAAGTAAGTTTAGGTGGAGCTAAAACAATCGATGAAGCAGTCGCTTCAGCTAAAGCAGCATTTCCATCATGGAGTAAAACACCTCCACTAAAACGTGCTCGCATCATGTTTAAATTTAAAGAATTACTAGAGCAAAATAGTGCTGAAATTTGTCGTTTAATTGGCGAAGAGCATGGGAAAATTATTCATGATGCAGCTGGAGAATTACAGCGTGGTATTGAGAATGTCGAATATGCATGTGGTGCGCCTGAATTATTGAAAGGCGAACATAGTCGTAATGTTGGTCCAAATATTGATTCGTGGAGTGAATTTCATCCACTAGGTGTGGTTGCGGGTATTACACCATTCAATTTTCCTGTAATGGTTCCGCTATGGATGTTCCCAATGGCAATTGTATGTGGAAATACTTTTGTCCTAAAACCTTCTGAACGGGATCCTAGTGCGACTTTATATATTGCTCAGTTGTTAAAAGAAGCTGGTTTACCTGATGGTGTACTTAACGTAGTAAATGGTGGCAAAGAAGCTGTAGATGCTATTTTGGTTAATAAAGACATTCAGGCAGTAAGTTTTGTGGGGTCTACTCCAATTGCTGAATATATTTATAGAACTGCTACCGCCAATGGTAAGCGTTGCCAAGCTCTTGGCGGTGCGAAGAATCACGCAATTGTTTTGCCTGATGCAGATTTAGATAATGTCGTGAATTCCTTATTAGGAGCTGCTTTTGGTTCTTCTGGCGAGCGATGTATGGCTCTATCTGTTGCGGTTGCAGTTGGTGATGAAATTGCTGACAAAATGATTGCAGCTTTAAAAGATGCGATGGCAGGTTTAAAAGTAGGTATTCATTCAGATAAACAAAATGATTTTGGACCTGTAATTACCGTAGAACATAAAACCAAAGTTATTGGACATATTAAGAGTGCTGAGCAGCAAGGAGCTACTATTTGTGTAGATGGTTCAGATCTCGTTCATTCAGATTACGAAAATGGTTTTTATGTCGGGGCTACATTGATCGATGGGGTTACCAAAGACATGAGTAGTTATCAGGCAGAGATCTTCGGCCCAGTACTTCAGGTTATGCGTGTTAAGACAATGCAGGAAGCAATGGAATTAATCAATGAACATGAGTATGGGAATGGTACCTGTATTTATACTAGAGATGGAGAAGCTGCTCGTTATTTTGCAGATAACATTCAAGTTGGTATGGTTGGTATTAATATTCCACTGCCTGTGCCAGTAGCTTATCAAAGTTTCGGTGGCTGGAAGCGTTCATTATTTGGTGATTTATTTATGTATGGTCCAGACGGCGTACGTTTCTTCACTCGCCGCAAGACGATCACTCAGCGTTGGCCAACTGCACAAATACGAGAAGGTGCTCAATTTTCAATGCCTACCTTATAGTTTGAATAATAATACAAAATAGTTGAATGGCTTAAACCTCTTGATGTTTAAGCCATTTTTCTTGAATTAAGTAAACATTTTCTGCTTTCCCATTAATGAGAGAATTCTAAACTTGAGCTTTCCAGTTCTTTTCTAAAAACTGTAGTGAGTAAATTATCTTACCTCTAATGTGGTCGCTGCTCATTATTATACAAACGTTATAACTACACTATTTCTCTAACCTATGTCAGGTTTTCAAATAAATAAGTATCGAGAACGCCCTTCCTGAATGAATCATTCAATAAAACATTTTTGTAGCTTCCTTGATTATATGTACGATTCTTATACTTTTATCTTTACACAACTCTAGCAATTTGGATGAGGTCAACTCAGGATTATTATCAACATGAGGTAGCTTTGGAAAAGTCACATTAATATCCAAGTAGTTCTAGTCATTAAGTAATACGTTCAACCAGCAAAAATGTGTCTACTTCGATATTAGGGGAAGGGGACAATCGCTGTCATAAAGCTTTTATATATAAGTATAGTTTTAATTATTGATTTGGAAATTAAAATCTCGGTATTGGTATACCGAGATTTATTCACTCAACAATACAAGAGGATTCTAATTATTTAGTGTGTCTTACAGAATTAATTTGTTGGACCTGTGATGCCTTATTGGGGCTAACAATTTTCATAGCGAAGTATGCAATAACAATAACAAAGATTGCAATTATGGACTGTAATAAGCTAAGTCGTGTAGCTGGATTGATCCCCATACTAACTAAAACAGCGATGATGCATAGAGTTACAAATAACGGTAACCAAGGATGCAACCACATCTTAAACGTTAAAGTTCCTTCCTGTATCCATTTTTTTCGTAATTTTAACTGTGATAAGCAAATCACTAAATATATAAATAGAAATAGAGCACCAGATGAATCAAGTAAAAACTGGAATGCAGTGTCTGGCCACAATGCCGCAATTACAACACATCCATATCCCACTAAAGTAGAGGTGAGGACCCCCAAAACTGGTACACCGCGCTTATTTTTTCTTGCTAACCAGCTTGGAGCTTCATTATTTGAACTTAACACATGTAATAAACGAGAAGCAGTGTATAAACCTGCGTTTAGCACAGATAAAACAGCAACTAGTATAACGATTGTCAATATTGTACCAGCACCAGGAATGCCCATTTTTTCAAGTGTAGCGACAAATGGGGATTTGCCAGGAATAATACTAGTCCAAGGTTGAGCAACAACAATGAATAGTGTAGATAACACAAAAAAGACTAAGATACGCGCCATCACAGTATTTACAGCACGACGTATATTTTTAGTGGGATTATCGGATTCTGCAGCAGCGATTGTAGCAACTTCTACCCCACTCATTGAGAATATTACTGAAACAACTCCAGAAAATAGTGCTAATGTGCCATGTGGCAAGAAACCGCCATGCTGAGTCAAATTAGAAAAAGAAGCTGTTGAATTTGGCCATACTTTAAATACATATGCACCGACTATAACTAAGAATACAATAATTGCTGCTACTTTAATTCCAGCAAACCAGTACTCTGCCTCACCAAATGAACTTACTGATAATAAGTTAAGAGAAGTCATAAGTATTAACAGCGCTAGCGAGATAATCCAAACTGGAATATGTGGCAACCATTGATTAATAATTTGTCCACCAACAACTGCTTCAAAGCCAACGACAACAACCCAGAAATACCAATAAAGCCATCCTGTTGAGAATCCTGCAAGATTACCAAAGGCTAATCGGGAAAAATCCACAAACGAGCCTTTGGAAGGGTGAGCTGCTGCCATTTCGCCAAGCATTCTCATAATCAGCCCAACCATTATTCCTGTGATAGCATAGCAGATGAAAGCTGCTGGACCTGCTGCAGCTATTACTGAACTAGAACCGACAAACAAGCCAGCCCCAATTACACCTCCAAGGGCTAGCATGCTAATGTGGCGTGTTTTAAGTACTGATTTTAACCGTGGATCATGTTCCGTATGAATAGGCATTTTTAGTTCCTCTATGATTATACTTTTAACTCCATGTATGCAAATAATAAGCATGGTAAGAAACCATTTCCTATATGAAAAAAAGATGAATTTGCCTGTGGCTTTCATATAAATGTATGAAGAGGGATTAAGTTTGGCATCATTCATTTTAAGTTAAGGGGTATAGTTGATTAATGGTGATTAAATTCACGTCCACAGAAAGATTTCTTTCTCGATATTAAGTCTTGTTCTGATGAGGAGCGCAAGGGTAGAATCTTTGATGACGATCAATGATGAACAATGACAGAAATATGAGTGTTAAAGAAGGTTCAACAGAAATATCACAGGACGACATTATTATTCTGGCTGAAACTTTTCGGCTTTTAGGTGATGCGTCACGTCTGAGAATTCTTATGTTCTGTATGCGTGGACCTAGCCCTGTAGGTGATATTTGTGAGGCACTGGACTTGTCTCAATCCTTGGTCAGCCACCATTTACGTTTATTACGTTCTGCACGATTGGTTAAAAGTGAACGTCAGGCGAAGCAAGTCTTGTATGAAATTGCCGATACACATGTGAGCCATGTTTTGTCTGATATGGCAAAACATATTGCAGAAGAGCAGTGTGGTTAATTTCGGTATTCTGGTCTTTAGAAAATTATAACAATCAATATGATTCACTTAACATGAGTTCATCCTAATTTAAATGAAAAGGGCTTTGCTTTTTTCATCAGTAAATTTTACCAGACATCGCTATTGCGGTTGGTGGCATGGCTGCCGCCGTCGGTTAAGTGCGATATGAGCAAAAACAAAGCACTGCTTTGTTTGCAGCGCAAGATCCCTGTCAAACAAAGGATTTTTGTTATCTTTTCATCTCTAAAAAGTAAAACATCGCTTACGCAAATCGATTCAAACTTTAGAAGCATAGGGTGGTATTGCAAGCTTTATATAATGAAAAATATATTGTGTTGATTTTATTGGTATTTTTTGTGTGATTTTTTAACTGATTGACTATGTTATGCTAGTTTTCTTGATTTGAATCTTTATTTTCATTCATATTTTGAGTTGGATTTAAACACGAAGAATAAACAAAGACGCTTCAAAACATAGATCCTAAGTTTGAACGTTAACGCCACATGGTTAATATAACTCCCTTGTGGCGTTTTGTGGTTGATTGATGCAGAACTTAGTGACTATGCCCAGCATGAGGATCAATTTTGACAGGCTTTTCAAGGCTACATGAGCTATCGCCTTGCCAATCAATGGCAACAGTTGGATGTTCAATATCAAATTTGGTTTTTAATTCATGTTCAATTTGTTCGGTGAGGGTCTTGATATCTACACCCGCTTCAGGTTGGACGTGTAATGTTGCCATTGCTCTTCCAGATGTGATCATCCACACATGAATATGGCTAATTTTCTGAATGCCTTGAACAGATTTTAATAAGTGCGTGGTGATATCTGTAGTATTGGCATTTGCAGGAGCACCTTCTAATAGGATATGAATGGTTTGTTTAAACAATGCCCATGCGCTACGTAATACCAGTAATGAGACAAGAACAGACAAAATAGGATCAATAGGGGTCCAACCTGTGTACCAGATCACAATCGCCGCGATAATTGCAGCAACAGAACCCAATAAATCACCCATCACATGGAGAATTGCACCCTTAACATTCACATGATCTGTGTCATTACGTGTCAGATACCATAATACAAAGATATTTACCAACATTCCGATAATAGCCACAATGAACATGGGTCCCGCAAGAACGGGTTGAGGTGATTGAAAGCGTACAACAGCTTCATAAACGATCCAACCCACAATCCCAAACAAAGTTAGAGAATTGATTAACCCTGCAATCACTTCGAATCGCATATAACCAAAAGTACGGGATTTATCTGCGGTGCGGCGACCAAAGCGAAAGGCTGCGTAAGCTAAGCCTAATGCAAGTGCATCTGTCATCATATGTCCTGCATCCGCAAGAAGTGCCAGTGAACCAGATATGATTCCTCCAGCAGCTTCGACGAGCATGAAACTAAAAATAATGAAAAATGAAATTAGAATTTTTTTCTCATTTCCACCATTCGCTTCAGGCGCATGGTCATGATCGCTATGGCTGTTATGGATATGATTGTGATTATGTCCCATAAGGACCTCTACATTATTAGATTGCTTACATATGAATATATGTTCATATGTTTGTTTTGTCAAATGTGTTTATGTTAACTGTTCTATTTTATTATTGATCAAAATATTTAAAGTCTGATGTACTTCTATCTATATAGTCTTTTATAAAAAAATCCACACATCCATGCCATTTTCATGCATGAATTGTGTGGATCTTTTACTATGGGTATATATTAGATTTTATCAATCAGATACATATACTCAATATCTAAAATATGAACTATTCAACAGTGACTGATTTAGCCAAATTACGCGGTTGGTCTACATCTGTACCACGTAAAACAGCAACATGATAAGACAACAACTGTACTGGCACACTGTAAACAATCGGCGCTAACCATCCGTTGACTGCAGGTACATTAACAACATGTTGGCGGTCTTTATTGACGATTCCACTGTTTTCATCGGCAAACACAAATAATTCACCGCCACGCGCTTGAACTTCTTCCATGTTGGATTTGAGTTTATCCAACATATCATCATTCGGTGCAAGAATAACCACAGGCATATCATTGTCAACCAAAGCCAATGGACCATGTTTCAATTCGCCAGCAGCATAACCTTCAGCATGGATATATGAAATTTCTTTAAGCTTTAAAGCACCTTCCAAAGCGATCGGGAATTCTGTACCGCGACCCAAGAATAAACAGTGTTGTTTCTCTTTGAACAGGTCTGATAAACGTAAAATTTCCGCATCATTTTGTAAGGTATCAAGAATAACCTTTGGAATATGCCATAACGCAGAGGTAATTTGTTCAATAGATTCTGCACTGATGCTTTGTTTAACTTGACCCAGTTTTAGCGCTAACAACATCAAAGCTGCAAGCTGAGTGGTAAATGCTTTGGTTGAAGCAACACCAATTTCAGGGCCAGCAAGGGTTAAAAGATGATGGTTGGTTTCACGAACCATTGACGATGTTGCAACGTTACAAATGGTCATGGTGCAAATATTTAAGCCTTTTGCCTGCGCGCGTTTTTGGGTGTCACGCAAGGCGGCTAAAGTATCCGCTGTTTCACCTGATTGTGAAATACAGATATACAGGGTGTTTGCTACAATCACTGGCGAGCGATAACGGAACTCGCTGGCAATTTCAACTTGGCATGGCAAATCGATCAGTTGTTCAAACCAATATTTTGCAATCATCCCCGCATGGTAGCTGGTTCCACAAGCAAGAATTTGAATTTGTTGGACATTTTTAAAATCAACTTCAGCATTTTGTAAAAAGTCTTCACGCAATGCATTGCCATTTAAGGCTTGAGAAATGGTTTGCTGAATTGCTTCAGGCTGCTCATAGATTTCTTTGAGCATATAATGCTTGTATTCACCTTTTGATGCATTGCTTACTGCGGCATCTAACTCCTTAACAGGACGCTTAACCAATTGATCTTTAACAAAAACCTCAATAGTTTCACGGGTTAAACGTGCAATATCACCTTCTTCAAGATAAATAAAACGATTGGTGACAGGTAAAAGCGCCAATTGATCAGAACTGATAAAATTTTCGCCAATACCTACTCCGATGACTAAAGGTGAACCTTCACGCACAGCGATCAATTCATCAGGAAAATCAGTATGTACGATACCCAATGCATAAGCACCTTTCAGTTGAGGAACAACCTCTTCAACTGCTTTCAGTAAACTTGGCGTTGATTTGAGTGCTTCAGAAATTAAATGTGCAACAACTTCAGTGTCTGTTTGTGAAGTGAATACATAACCAAGTGCTTCAAGATCATCTTTGAGTTCTTGGTAATTTTCAATAATACCATTATGTACAACAGCCACATGCCCAGAAATATGTGGATGGGCATTATTTTCAGTAGGTTTACCGTGAGTTGCCCAACGCGTGTGCGCAATACCCAGGGAACCTAAAATATTTGATTCAGAAATTGCCCCTTCTAAATTGGCAACTTTACCAACACGACGTTCACGCAAGATTTGACCTTGGTCAACAAGGGCAACACCAGCAGAGTCATAACCACGATATTCAAGGCGCTTTAGACCTTCAATTAAAATATTTGTAATGCTTCGTTCAGCAACGCCACCAACAATACCACACATATTAATATCCTCTTATTTCTTGACCTTTTGGGGACGTTGATAATTTTCTTTAGAAATTTGTTTTGCACGTTCAAATGCAAGACTGTTGTCAGCGACGTCATGGGTAATCACAGAACCAGCACCTGTGGTTGCGCCATGACCAATCTTGATTGGGGCAACCAGAGAATTATTGGTGCCGATAAAGGCATTATCACCAATGATTGTTTTGTGCTTATTGGCACCATCATAGTTACAGGTGATGGTACCTGCACCAATATTGGAGCCTGCACCAATTTCAGCATCACCTAAATAGGTAAAATGATTTGCTTTTGAGCCTAGACCAACTGTGGAGTTTTTAACTTCTACAAAGTTTCCAATATGCACTTCGTCTGCGAGTTGAGCACCTGGACGAAGGCGTGCAAATGGACCAATCAATACATTCGAACCCACCACAGCATCTTCAAATACGCTATACGCTTGAACTTTAGTACCTGCAGCGATTTGAGTATTTTTAATCACACAGCCTGCACCGATTTCAACACCATCACCAAAGCTACAATTGCCCTCGATAATCACATTGATATCAATACGAACATCGGTACCCACTGTGAGTTGACCACGTAAGTCAAAACGTGATGGGTCAATCAAATGCACACCTTGTTGCATCAGTTGTTTGGCCTGATAGTTTTGAAATTCACGTTCCAAAGCCGCAAGTTGGATACGATCATTAACGCCTTCAACTTCAAATGCCAATTCAGGTTGAATTGAGGCAATTTCCATTCCGTCAGCCAATGCCATTGCAACGATGTCAGTCAGGTAGTATTCACCTTGCGCATTATCATTACTGAGTTGAGGTAACCATTCATGCAGTTTTGCATTGCTGACACAGTAAATACCTGTGTTAATTTCTTTAATCTGGCGTTGTTCTTCAGAAGCGTCTTTATGTTCAACGATTGCTTGAATTTTTCCATCTTTACGAACAATACGTCCATAACCGGTTGAATCTTCAAGCGTCAATGTAACTAAGCCAATACCTGTTGTCGTGGACACATCGATTAAACGTTGCAAGGTACTGTGTTGGACACAAGGTACATCACCAGAAAGGATTAACGAAATTCCATCTTTAGGTAAAACAGGTAAGGTCACTTTAACGGCATGCCCTGTACCCAATTGCTCAGTTTGTTCTACCCATTCAACGTTTTCTTGTGCGAATGCCTGTTGAACCAGATCACCGCCATGCCCAAAAATGGTAATAATATTTTTTGCTTGTAATTGTTTCGCTGTTTCAATTACATGACCGAGTAATGGACGTCCTGCTAAAGGTTGAAGTACCTTCGGTAAACGTGAGCGCATACGCGTTCCTTTACCCGCCGCAAGAATGATCACAGTTGTAGACATATCACACCTAACAGATCTGGCTTAAGCCATTTTAAAATATAAATAAATCATGATACATATTGCTGCCCAGACCCCTGCAATAATGTCGTCGAACATGATGCCAAAACCGCCATCAACTTTTTCATCAATAATGCGAATTGGCCAAGGTTTCCAAACATCAAATAAGCGGAACAATGCAAAGCCAACCACCACCCATATCCAATTCATTTGTCCAATATAGATCAAGGGAAGAAATGTAATAGATTGCCCTGCAAACTCATCCCAAACGATTCGACCATCATCATGCACATGAATAATGTCTGCCGTTTTTCCACAAATCCAGATGCCAACCAAAGACATAATGATGATTGCCAATATGGCGCCATAAAAGCCAATTGCAAGCCAAATGGGGATAAACAATAGGGCAAAAGCAGAGCCGAAAGTGCCTGGTGCTTTGGGTGCTAAACCAGAACCAAAGCCTACACCACAGAACACAATAAAGCGTTCTGTCCATGTCATATTTTTAAAGACAATCGGAGGTTTATGCAAAGTGTTGGTACCCTTGAAGTTGCAATGAATGGTCTAAGCCATCTTTCTCAAATGCAATGCCACATTGTTGTGTAACTTTTCCAATAATTGTAGTGCTTACATTGGGTTGTAATTGCAAAAGTTTATCATAATTTTGCATACTTATTGTAAAGCATAATTCATAGTCATCTCCGCCAGCCAAAGCATATTTCCATTGCTGATTTTCACTTAAATCCCTTAAAGCAGGATTAATCGGGAGTTGATTTAAATTAATTTTAGCACCGACTTTAGAAGCGTCCAAGATGTGCCCAAGGTCTTGAGCCAAACCATCTGAAACATCAATCATGCTTGACGCTAAACCTTTGAGCATTGCGCCAAGTTCACAACGAGGTGTTGGGTAATCTAGACGTTGTTGAAGGGGATGCCCTAAATGTTGTAGCGCAAATGCGGCATCACCTATAGAACCACTGACCACAATCAGATCATCCACTTGTGCTTGCGCACGCGTCACAGCTTGACCAGTTTCAATCCAGCCAAGTGCGGTTACAGTGATGGTCAGCTGAGGGCTTTGTGTAGTGTCACCACCAATTAAACGTACCCCAAATTGATCACAACAATCATATAAGCCCTGACTAAAATCTTTTAGCCAGTCATGATCGATTTGGGCTAAGCTCAATGCCAGAAGAATGCTATGCGGTTTTGCACCCATGGCAGCAATGTCTGAAAGATTGACAGCGACAGATTTCCAACCAATGGCATGGGCAGAAGTATCTAAGGGGAAATGCCGTCCTGCGACAAGTGTATCTGTACAAATCACCAGTTGGTGATTTAAAGGCGGGGTGAGCAGGGCTGAGTCATCTCCAACACCTAAGTCAACATCAGACTGTTGCTGACAATTGAAATAGCGTTCAATAATTGAAAACTCAGCCATGTAAAAACAACTTATTTCGCTTGTTGTTTTTCTGCTTCACGCAGGCTTGTTGCTAAACGGTCTAATACACCATTGATGTATTTGTGACTGTCCGCACCACCAAAGTGTTTTGCCAATTCAATGGCTTCATCCAGTACCACGCGATATGGAATTTCAAGATGATCTTTGAGTTCATATGCGCCTAAACGTAATGTAGCAAGTTCTACACCGTCTAATGCATCAATCTCACGATCAAGTACTGGAATAAGTAAAGCATCCAATGCTTCATGGTTTGCGATCACAGTAGTGAGCAACTCATGATAATAGCTCAGATCCACTTTATGCATAGCATTTTCAGCACGTGTACGTGCTTCGATTTCATGCACTGGGTTGTGGCTCATTTGCCATTCATAAATCCCTTGTACAGCAAAGCGACGTGCTTTACGTTTCGCTGCATAAGTAGCTTGGAGTGTTTGCGACATGCTTTAAATTGCCTTTAACAGGTTAACCATTTCAATTGCAGTAAGGGCAGCTTCACCACCTTTATTACCTGCTTTTGTACCAGAGCGTTCAATCGCCTGTTCAATACTATCCGTAGTCAATACACCATTAATTACAGGTAAACCAGTATCTAAACCAACTACACCTAAACCTTTGGCACATTCACCTGCAACGAAGTCGAAATGTGGAGTACTTCCACGAATCACTGCGCCAAGAGCGATCACTGCATCAAACTTACCTGAAGCTGCAAGTTTTTTAGCGACAACAGGAAGTTCCCATGCGCCAGGTGCATGAACGACAGTGATATTATCGTCGCTTACACCATGACGATGCAATGTATCAATTGCACCTTCTAATAAATGTTCAACAACAAAGCTGTTAAAACGACCAACTAAAATCGCGTAACGGTCTTCGCTCGCGAGATGTAATAAACCTTCAATTCGGCGAATCGCCATAGCAACCTCGATAATTTTACAGATAAGTTATTTTACAGATTTCTTTGATCAAATGCTTTCTTTCATGGAATCACCCAGATCAAAGAGATCAATTGAAACAATTATGAATCAATCTCTTGTTCAGCGGTAATATACTCAACCACTTCCAGATTAAATCCTGATAATGCATTGAAACGGAGTGGCGAGCTTAGCAACTTCATTTTTTCTACGCCCAAATCACGTAGAATCTGAGCACCTACACCAATCGTTTGATATTGCTGAGAAAGTGCGGCATTTGATTTGGTCGGCTTTGGTTTGCCCAATGCTTCTAACGCTGGACCTAAATCAGATAAATGACGTTGCCCGATCCAGACCAATACACCACGATCACTATGGGCAATCGTTTTCAGTGCTTTATCTAGATTCCACGCAGGCTCACCATCTTTTTTATTGAGTTTAAGTAAGTCGCGAGCAGGATTGAAACCGTGTACACGTACAGTGGTTACACCTTGTTTAGGTTCACCTTTCACCAAAGCCAAATGAATATCTGGGTTACCGATTTCACGGTAACGGTAAAGATCAAATGTTCCATATTCAGTATCAATGCTTTGCTGATCCAAACGTTCTACCGTTTGTTCATTGGTCATTCGATAATGGATGAGGTCTGCAATCGTGCCAATTTTCAAACCATGTTTTTCTGCAAACACTTCGAGATCTGGACGACGTGCCATTGTACCGTCTTCATTGATGATTTCGCAGATCACTGAAGCTGGTTCTAAGCCTGCCAAACGAGATAGGTCACAACCTGCTTCGGTATGCCCAGCACGGTGAAGTACACCACCTGGTTGAGCCATCAATGGGAAAATATGACCTGGTTGTACAATATCAGAAGGTTTGGCATGTGCAGCAACCGCAGTCTGAATGGTATGTGCACGTTCTGCCGCGGAAATGCCTGTTGTAATACCGTTTGCTGCTTCAATTGAAAGCGTGAAGTTTGTGCTGTGTTGAGCACCGTTGTGATCGACCATCAACGGTAAATCCAGTTGCTTACAGCGATCACGACTCAAGGTTAAGCACACTAGACCACGTGCATGTGTAATCATAAAGTTGATGTCTTCAGGACGTACATGTGTTGCAGCAATCACCAAATCGCCTTCATTTTCACGATCTTCGTCATCCATCAGGATAACCATTTTCCCTGCACGGATATCTGCTACAAGCTCTTCAACGGTATTGAGCGGCATCAACCTTCACCTTTTTGTTCTGTCGTGTGACATTTTCATTGGATTCATTCGGCACATAGTCTAACGCGTTTTTACGTATTTTGCCTATGCTTATCATCTTCCTTTACCGCTCATAGTTATACACAAGCTTATAGGGGGATGAAAAGAGAAGGAAAATTGATTTATGCAGATTTTGAACAAACATTAAACGCTTATTTCGAAAAAAATAAGATGAGCTTATGAGTATTAAAGCAAGTAAAAATAAAAAAGCGCTCTACCTTTATGGGTAGAACGCTTTTATGCTGATTTGAATCATAGGTCTGAAACAGGTTCAGAACTGACGTTTTGTTTTTTTCCTTTTAAAATTTCTGTACGAATATTTTGTGCAAGCTCAGCACACTCATTATTCATTCCATTAATCATAAATGCGTGGCGTGTCAGTACATTGGTAGGATTTGGTAAAGCGACCAATTGATAGCAATCACCAATATGTTTGAGTTGATCATTGCTTAAGTACAGTGCCATTTCTTTAGCAATTAAATGATTCACCAAACGTTCTGCTGCATGTTTAGCATCCAACTGCATTGCTTCTACAGAAGTGGTCACGGCACAGCGTGTTTGTAAAACGAAGCGTTTGTCTTCGCGATAACGTTTGTACAGAACCTCAGACAGCAATTGGAACACTGAACCAATCATCAGTATGGATTGTGCAGCATCGGGCTTTTCAGCATCAATACTCAAGATCGCCCCGTGTTGATTAAACGCTTGATGAATGACGAAATCTTTAGAATTGAGTTTGAAATGCTGTGCACAAAGTTCAATGCTTTTATTCAGGAAAATCTGACATAAGTTAAAATAAGGTACAGATACAGATTGATTGACGGTATTCATCAATTGTTTTGGATCATAATACTGAATATTCAATGCAAGAATTTCTTGATCATCATCGACAGCAGAAGTGACCGCAACTTTAGGTTCAGGTTTAACTTTGTTTTGAGCCTGTTGCTGTGCCTGAGCAATTGCTAAGGTGCGATTGGCTTTTTCAGCCTCCAAAGCTTCTGTTAATTGTTGAATTTCGTGTTTTAAGCGCGCCTCATTATTGATACGTGCCAAATATTCACTACGCGTTGGGCGTGCAATTGCGCGATAAGCCAACCAAAGAAAAGCGTGGATCAAAAGTGAAACTAAAATCGCAAGCCATTGGGTCCGTAAAATTTCACCAATACTCGGTTTGATTAACGTTATTTCAATCGTTCCGACTTTTTTCTCGTTCTGCAATGCATCACGAATAAATACTTCACCTTGGCGAGTTTTTGCCATGCCGCTGGTTGCAAGCACTTGTTTTTTAGCATCAAGTATTCGAATCGAAGCAACGCTTGGATTGGTCGCATAACGATTTGCCAACAGTGCCAATGAAACTGTATTCGCAGGTTCAAGCTCAGACAGGCTGTCTGTGACCAGTTGACTGGTCATCAGTTGCCCTTGACTGGCACGGTTTTCATTTAACTGATGTGTTGTTGCAACTACCAATAAAAAGGTATGAAATGCAAAACTTACAATAAGTAGGCTAGCAAATAGCCCTTGTCTTGGCGCATTCAACGTAAACTTCCAAAGCAAAAAATTTCGATTTCGATTATGATTCTTCCAATTGTTGTAGCTCAGACCCGAGTCAATTCATGCGAGAAATCATTCTTATTTCATTTTTAGGACCTGACCAACCCAATCAGTTTACTCGATTAATGCAAGTGTTGTCCGTACATTCTTTGCAAATATTAGATGTAGGGCAGGCGGTCATTCACAATCAATTGACTTTAGGTATTGTAGTGTCGTCAAACGACCAGACTGCAACAGCTTTAGCAATGAAAGACATCCTTATTTTAGCACATGATATTGGTCTTACCGTTCGTTTTAAACCAATTTCAGGTACAGAATATGACCAATGGGTAAGCGAAGGTGGGCGTACCCGCTATATCGTGACGGCATTGGCACCTGAATTAACTGCTGCACACTTACAAGCTGTAACAAATATTGTTTCAAGTCAGGGATTTAATATTGAAACAGTGACTCGTTTGTCTGGTCGTCCTGAGCGTGGTGGGCATCAAGATATACTCAAACGTTCATGTGTCCAATTTGGTTTAAGTGGACAGATGCTAGATGCACAAGCGATGCGTGCAGCATGTTTACGTCTTTCGGCTGAATTAAACATTGATGTCGCTGTGCAGGAAGACAATGCTTACCGACGTAATCGCCGTTTAGTTTGCTTTGATATGGACTCTACTTTAATCGAACAAGAAGTCATTGATGAGTTGGCGAAAGAAGCAGGTGTGGGAGACAAGGTTGCTGAAATCACCGAACTTGCCATGCAAGGTGAATTGGATTTTCAGCAAAGCTTCCGTGCACGTGTAGCCTTGTTGAAAGGCTTAGATGCTGAGGTTTTACCAAAAATTGCCGCACGTTTAACCATTACTGAAGGGGCAGAGCGTTTAATTTCTACTCTGAAGTCTTTGGGCTATAAAACTGCAATTTTATCGGGTGGTTTTCAATATTTCGCAGAATATCTACAAGAGAAATTAGGTATTGATGAAGTTCATGCCAATATCCTTGATGTTGAAAATGGTCAAGTCACAGGTGAAGTGAAAGGACATATCGTAGATGGTGCACGCAAAGCATATTTATTGACTGAATTGGCTGAAAAAATGGGAATTTCACCAGAGCAGGCGATCGCTGTGGGTGATGGTGCAAATGACTTGCCGATGCTGTCTATCGCTGGTTTAGGCGTGGCATTCCGTGCTAAACCTTTGGTTCGTCAAAATGCCAATCAAGCCATTTCAAGTGTTGGTTTAGATGGTGTACTTTACCTCTTGGGTGTTCATGATAAAGACCTCACTCGTGCTTAAATGCTTTAAATAAGATTGCCGAAACATGAAAAATAGCGACACAATGTCGCTATTTTTGTTTGAAAATGAACCACTTTGCTGTCATCAAATTTAAATAATACTTTTTGAAAAAGAGATTCGTTTTAAAACTTAAATTTTTTTATTTCTATAGAAAAACAACATGTATTTTTTTGTAATGACACTGCATGATTGATGGCAATTAGATTTTGAGAAAAACAGGATTCTTAAAAAATGTAATGACAAATGCATGTTGCGACAAAGTGTGTCGTTTACCCGAAAAACAGCACTTTCCTTCTCATAAAAACCATACATAATGCAATGCATAAGCTTCTATAAGATGGTTAAAGAAAAATTATAAAGCTTGAACTTGTTGTGAAACACCACTTAGACGGTTTATGAGAGACATCATTTTGACGGAGGTTGTTATGGTATCAGCGACATTTGCAACATTGATTGGATTCGCTCTAATTGCTGCAGCGTTGGCTACTGTTTTCTTTTCCCCTTATCGTCATTGGTTAGGGTTTATGTTTGCGGGTATGATCTTCTGGGGCACTCTAGAAGCAATGCGTTACAGCGTACAGAATATTTTCGATCTTTCGGTAGCATATAGTTATTTAACGGCAATCATGCTTGCAATGTCTGCATTGATTGCGTTGTTATTACGTGAAGACAGCCGTGCCCAAAAAGCACTGGCAAATCGTCAATATATTGAACATACCCCAGTCTATGAAGATGAATAAGTATTGAGTGAACAGAATGACAACATGCAAACCAAGATAACAATAGTGACTTTAATTACACGAAAAAAATCAATTTAGACATTTTAAGGTATATCAAAATGGTATACCTTTTTTCAGTTTATACTTTGTTCTCAAAGCCATGTCTAAGAAATGACAAGTTATGCTAGGATGAGCAAATTCGGATCTAATTTAAAAAACAACAGGCTTAAATGTCATGAAACTTTCTGCAATTCCAGTTGTGAAGTTACCAATCGTTGATGCAAGTACAGATCCATTGGATTTACTTGTATTGGGTTTAGCGCTTCGTATGAAACAATTGGCGCGTACCAGCCCAAAATTTATTGAATTGACCCATGATCGTCAGTTCCGTATCCAGATTGGTACAGACTTAGGCGTGGCTCGCCAAATTATTGTCAATAACGGTCAAATTGATACAGTTTCAGGTGCTGAACAAAAAGCGGATTTCGTTTTACAGTTTGCTGACAGTGATCAAGGTGTGAAAACTTTGGTCAAAGGTGATCCAACTGCATTTATGACGGGTATGCAAAACGGCACGATTAAAATGGAAGGTGATTTTAGTTTACTGGTGTGGTTTAACCAAGTTGCTAAGTTAATCCCACCGAAAGTACCAAAACCTGTCAAAGAAAAAATCAAATTGGCGCGTCAGTTCTTAAAGGAAAAGACAGGTCGATAATTGTTTTTCAAACATTAAAAAAGCCCATTCGGGCTTTTTTATATTTTAAACAGCGATTTTGTGTTGTGTATGCGAGCTTATTCGACCTCTAGGTTGAAGGTCACAGGTCCGTCATTGACCAAATGCACTTTCATATTTGCGGCAAAGATTCCTGTTTGTACATTTTCAAATTGTGATTGCGCATATGTAACCAATTGTTCATACAGTGCTTTGGCTTCAGTGGGTGGCATTGCTGGTCCAAAGTCGGGACGCAAGCCTTTTTGCGTTTGCGCCATCAAGGTAAATTGCGAAACCAGCAAAAGTCCACCATTGGCTTGGCTGACGTTCCAACCCATTTTTCCTTGTTCATCATCAAAAAATCGATATTTTAAAATCTTATCAATCAGTTTTTGACCCTTTTCAAAGTTATCCTCTTTACCTAAACCTAAAAAAACCAAAATTCCTGTTTGGATCTCTCCTGTGACTTGACCATCAACCACGACTTTGGCTTCTAACACTCGTTGTAATAATGCACGCATAAGAACAATAAGACTAAAATATGATAAGACCATTCTAACAGTTATAGAACAGCAAGATTGTCTAAAAAAGCTCATCTTTAAAACATTATAAATATTTGAATAAGCATGGCTTTTGTTTGATTATTCAGCATTTTTCGATATGAAACAGACCTAGGTGTTCGATTTTTAAACACTGTTAAATTGCAAATATAGCCATTCACAGCGAAATGATTACGTTATGCACTTCAAAAATATGCTTTAATAAAAAAAGCATAGCGAAATTACAAACAGATATGGCGCCAATCATTCAATCTTTGCTGGATACCGATTTATATAAATTTACCATGTTGCAAGTGGTACTGCATAAATTTCCCCAAACTCACAGTGTCTACCATTTCCGCTGCCGTAATCTGGATGATACCGTTTATCCATTAACGGATATTTTGGAGGATTTGAATGAACAATTGGATCATCTTTGCTTACTAAAATTTAAAGAAGACGAATTACAATATTTACGCAGCATGCGTTTTATCAAAAGTGATTTTGTTGATTATTTAGAATTATTCCAACTGAAACGCCGTTTTATTAAAGCGGGTATAGATGAAGAAGGTCGTTTGGATATTTGGGTAGAAGGTCCGATGGTTCAAGCGATGATGTTTGAAATTTTTGTTCTTGCGATCGTTAATGAGCTTTATTTTAGCCGTATTCGCAATGATGAGGTGTATGCTGAAGGCGAACGACGTTTACAAGCCAAAGTTGAGTTATTAAAGAAACTTGAACAGCAGCAACAGACGGATAAGCCCCCATTCTTGGTATCTGACTTTGGTACGCGTCGTCGTTATAGCTTGGACTGGCAGCGACATGTCATTCAAACGTTCCATGCAGCGGTACCCAATGTTTTCAGAGGAACCAGTAATGTTCTCTTGGCAAAAGAATTAAATATTTATCCAATTGGAACAATGGCACATGAGTTTTTGCAAGCTTTCCAAGCTTTGGATGTGCGTCTAAGAGATTTTCAAAAAGCTGCTTTGGAAACTTGGGTACAAGAGTATCGTGGAGATTTAGGTATCGCCTTGACCGATGTTGTTGGTATGGACGCATTCCTACGAGATTTCGATCTGTATTTTGCCAAACTTTTTGATGGTTTGCGCCATGACAGTGGAGACCCTTTTGAGTGGGGTGATAAGGCGTATCATCATTATCGTAAATTAAAAATTGATACCAAAGCGAAGATGTTAACCTTTAGTGATGGTTTAGATATCGAAAGAGCTTGGGCATTGTACCAATACTTCAAAGACCGTTTCCAAGTCAGTTTTGGTATCGGTACCAATTTGACCAATGATATGGGACAAACTCCATTGAACATTGTTTTAAAATTGGTGGAGTGCAATGGTCAGTCTGTCGCGAAAATTTCTGATAGTCCAGGAAAAACCATGACAGATAATGATACATTTTTGGCTTATCTGCGACAGGTCTTTGAAATATCAGAAGTTGTCGAAGCATAGAAAATTCTTATCTGATTTTTTGCTAAAAGAATGTGAAAAATCAGCTTATTGGGAAAAAACACTGTGCTAAGATCATGCATATTCAGGGTCTTAAAATAGAAAAACTTATGACTACACCTGCCTTTAATTTTGAATTACTCATCGAAGCAGAACAACTCGTGCCTTTTTTAGGGCACGATAAGATTCGTATCGTCGATTTGAGTCGTAGTTCTGTCTACGAACAATTACATATTCCTCATGCTTTACATGTTAAACCACAATTGTTGGTAAGACAGGAAGAACAAGCTTCAGGGCTTTTACCTGATGAAGACGGTTTAAATGCGTTGATTGAATATTTAAATATTTCGCCTGAGCATCATGTTGTGGTTTATGACGATGAAGGAGGCGCTTGGGCTGGACGTTTGATTTGGAATTTGCATTGTCTTGGCTTTTACAATACCAGTTTATTAAATGGCGGTATTCATGCATGGTTGGCAGAAGGTTTTCCAACCTCATCTGACGTTGAAGTGTTTGAACCAGTAGAAACATTGGTTCCAGTCAATTTAAATCACCTTGAGCAACATCGTATTGAATATGCAAAATTGTTGGAAAAGGTTCAGCAACAAAGTATTCAAGTCTGGGACTGTCGGACATCCGAAGAATATACAGGACAACGTTTGGCAGCTAGACGCGGCGGTCACATTCCAAATGCACAACATTTTGAGTGGAGTACTGCAATTAATCGTCAAAATCATTTAAAATTGCATCCTCTAGAGCGCACGCAACAACGTTTAGAACAATTAGGCTTTCAATTTGATCAACCTGTGGTGGTGTACTGTCAGTCGCATCATCGTTCAGGCTTGGCTTATATTTTAGGTCGGTTACTGGATTGGAATATTCAAGCCTATGATGGTGCGTGGAGTGAGTGGGGCAATCGCCTCGATAGTCCAATTATTACTGGAGAATCACCTGCGTGAGTCTTACATCAAACTTAAAAAAACAAATTTTTATCCAAGCTCAAAAAGTTGTTCCACAGCAACAACTCAGCCGTGTCGTAGGTAAAGTTGCAGCCAGTGAAAATCCGATTATTAAAAATATAGCGATTCAAGCGTTTAAAGCTCAGTACGGGATTGACCTGTCGATCGCTGAACAAACGGATGCATTGAAATATAAGTCGTTTAATGAATTTTTTACGCGTGCCTTAAAACAGGGTGTGCGTGAAATTGATACAGACCCGAGTAGTATTGTTTCTCCTGCTGATGGTGCAATTTCACAGTTGGGTAAAATTAAAGATGGAGATATTTTTCAAGCCAAAGGTCAGAGTTTTACTGTAGACCAATTGATTGGTGACCCAAAGTTGGCTGCACCTTTTGTGCAAGGTGAGTTTGCCACAGTGTATCTATCACCACGCGATTATCACCGTGTGCATATGCCATTCGCAGGAACACTGACAGAAACTTTATATATTCCAGGTGAATTATTTTCAGTCAATCAAACCACGGCTGAAAATATTCCGGGCTTGTTTGCACGTAACGAACGTATGGTGTGTTTGTTTGATACTGAACTCGGTCGTATGGCTGTTGTTTTAGTGGGTGCGATGATTGTGGCAGGTATTGAAACTGTGGCAACGGGTAAAGTGAAGCCAACTGGGCGCTTAGAATTAAATCATCACGAATTAGCACTAGAAAAAGGTGCTGAGCTTGGACGTTTCTACTTAGGCTCAACTGCAATTGTATTGTTTGAGCAAGATAAAATGAATTGGGATGCACAATTTAAAGCCAACTCCGTTGTTGTGATGGGTGAAGCTTTAGGGCATACACTTTAATTTGCTTTATTTATAAGGGGTTGTGTTTTTTCATGTAGGAAATACAACTCTTCTTAAATGTTACAGTTGCCTATATAAAACTAAACGTCAAAATAAGTTAACCTGAGTTCGATAAAAATCCTTGATGAAAGATGATACAGCCAAACCGCCTGATTATTCATGCAAGTGATTTGGATGATTCATTTATTTTATACTTTTGAATCATAGATGGTCTTGCTATCGTGAGGCGACATGGATGTCGCCATGTAGAGTGGGGGTATGAGGATGTACCCCTCGCTCAACGAAAGATTTTTGTCACTTTTCTCACCGTTTTTTGTTTAAGCACATTCTTGTTCATATCCCCCTGCTAAACATGGCGAGCCGCAGGCTGATCCAAAAAATAGATAGAAATTCAGCAAGAATCTGTGAATAATTATTATTTTTCAATGTGTTGATGTGTGATTGCACCGAACTCACATTATTTAAATTATGTCGAACTCACGTTAAGTGAATAATATTGATCGGTTTCATATAAAACTTGTTTTAGTTTCTAGAATAAATCAGAACCCATGTGCTTTTAAATAAGACAGTTTTAAAGCCTGTGCATCTGCTAAAGCGTTGTGCGGGTTTTGAGAAGGTACATGAGTTTCGACAGGATATTGCATCCAAAGTTGCATGGAAAGTGGAGGTGTTCGTATACATTTTCCTGCTGAAAGCACTAAACTCCGCATAAATAAAGCGAAATCTTCAGGCCAATCTGCAATGATTTCAATCTGATCATATTGAAATAGAAAAATCTGCAAATGACTTTGAAATTTTTTGAATTGAATGGGCGGTTGGTTTAAACGTGGTATCACATGATCTTTTACCCAAGGTACAGGGTTTGGGCATTCTAAAACTTCATAAAAAGATTGATGCTGTTCATCGACCAATGCCAACGAAATCAGTTCACCACCAAAACCATTAAATTCACAATCTAAAAATAATTTCATTTGGATTAATCAAAAATCAGCCTGCAAAATCAAGGCGCTCTTTCGGGAACACCACTCTAAAAACTGAACCTTGATTTTCTTTAGAATCAATTTCAAGATAAGCATTATGTTGCATTAAAACATGCTTCACGATCGCTAAACCTAGACCTGTTCCACCTGTTTGTCGGCTTCTCGCACTGTCTACACGATAAAAACGTTCAGTTAGACGTGGAATATGTTTGGGATCAATCCCAATGCCTGTGTCTTCAACTGTAAAATAACCATGTTCAGTGTCATCATGCCAACCAATCGTCACAGTACCGCCTTTAGGTGTGTATTTAATGGCATTGGTGATTAAGTTACTGAAAGCACTGGCGAGTTCTGCATCTGAACCAATCAGGTCACAATGACTGTCAATATCCAGATTTAAAGTATGTCCATAATCGACGTTATAGGCTTGCGCATCATCAAAAAGCTGATTCATTAAATTGGGCATATCAATAATTTGATTTTTCGCGACCTGTTTATTGCCTTCTAATCGCGAAAGTAACAATAAATCATTCACCAAAGCATTCATACGTCGCGTTTGTGACTGCATCTGTTCAAAGGCGCGTTTCCAACGAGGATTTAGGTCTTCTTGGTCGGTAAAAGTTTCAATATACCCACTGAGTACAGTCAAGGGGGTACGAAGCTCATGTGAGATGTTATCGACAAAGTCTTTACGCATCTGCTCAAGATTATGCACACGGGTTACATCATAAGCGACCAACAAGCGACTTTCACTGCCAAAGCGAGTCAGTTTGATTTGTACATAATGTTCTTCATAGACCGAAGACTTTATTTTTATACCATCAGGTGATTGGTCAATATTATTAAAGTATTCAATAAAACTCGGCTGGCGGATAATGGTTAAAATATTACGACCACGATCTAAAGGTTGAATACCTAAAAGTTTTTCCGCAGCAGGGTTCCACCATTCGATTTGATGGAGTTCATCTGTTAAAACGACAGCTTCAGCCAAAGCCACTAAGGAGGATTGTGCACGATCAATCAAGCCAACCATTTCAGCTTGAACAACGCGTTCTTGGCGTTGTGCGCGATAGACATTAAATAGAAGCGCTCCCCAAATACCTTCGAGATTTGGTGGAGAATCATAAGGACGGTTCGAAATCCATTCATTGACCAAATACAAAGAGCGCAATTGAAATATAAAAAAAACGGCAAAACCGATGGAAATACAAATCCAAAAATAACTGATCCCTAAACCAATAAATCCGCCAATCACCAATAAAAAAGCCAACAGGCGTAAGTCTTGTTTTGCAAACTCCCATAAACTGCTGTAGCGAAACTTTTTATGTTCACGTGCAAGATCTGGGACGGGATAGGGTTCATACATAGAAATTTATTTACCTTAACAGTGCTTAACCTATAGCGACATCTGCGCGTGTAGAGAAGCGATAACCTGTTCCACGAACAGTTTGGACATAGCGATCTGCGCCATAAGGTTCAAGTACTTTGCGTAAGCGACGGATATGCACATCGATGGTACGGTCTTCAATATAAACATTTCCACCCCAAACTTGGTCAAGTAATTGGGCACGTGTATAAGCACGTTCTGGATGGGTCATAAAGAAAGCCAACAAACGGTATTCAGTTGGTCCCATATCTAAAATACTGTCACCAAAACTTACTCGTTGGCTGACAGGATCAAGCACTAAGCCGTTCGCATCAATGGTTTTTTCACCACTCAATGCATTGGCACGACGAAGTACAGCTTTGATACGAGAAACTAATTCCCGTGTTGAAAATGGTTTGGTCATGTAGTCATCCGCACCTGCATCAAGACCTTGAACTTTATGGTCTTCTTCGCCACGTGCAGTTAACATAATCACTGGAATTTCTGCTAGATTTTCATCTCGTTTTAAGCGGCGACACAAATCTACGCCACTTACACCACCGGGCATCATCCAATCGAGTAAGATTAATGATGGTCGTTGGTCTACGATCATTTGATGTGCTTGTTTTGCATCTTCAGCTTGCAGGCATTGAAAACCTGCCATATCCAGTGAGGTATGGATCATTTCTCGAATCGGAAGCTCGTCATCGACGATTAATATATAGTCATCTTTCACAACGCAATATCCTATGTATGAACGGTGTACCGTCTTTTATTTATGACAGGCTTATTACAAAGATTAATTATGACAGTATCATTGCAAAAACAAGATGTAGACGAATTTTTGCAAAAAAATGTGACAAAAAATGGGCGATGTGATGAAAATTAGATGACATTTTTAAATAATCTTTGCAGCTTCAGCTTAAAAAGAACATCAAATTGGTGACTAAAAATGCAAATATGACAGTTTGATGACACTGTTATACTTACTTCACACTACTCAAATCAGTCTAGGGCTGAGGAGCAAAGGTATTAATCAATGACACAAAGACCACTTCACATGCTGAAACAATTTCGTCTAAGGACTGTTTAAAACCACCCATCACCCAACGCACAGCAATTTGTGTAACATAACCATTTAGACCAGTCGCAACCAGCGAAATTTCCTGTTCACTTCGTTCAATATGCGGCATCATCAGCGTCACAAAAGAGTGAATTAAGCGATCAAAACGTCCCATAGTTTCGTGAATAGTCGCATGATTATGTAATTCTTGAACCAGCATGGCATCGATATAAATAATACGAGCAACACGTGGGTCATTTTTTAACATGGTAAAAATCGCTGTCAAACCGCCTTTGATCATGTTTTTAGGCTCGGGCGCACCTTGCATCACGCCTTGCATCACGGTTTGTTGTAACTGTTCAATCAATTGTAAAAAAATAACTTGAAACAGTTCCTCACTCTTTTTAAATGACTCATAGAAGTAGCGTTCAGTAAGTTTTGCTTCATTACAAATATCTTTAACAGTCACGGAAAAGAAACCATGTGTTCCATATGCCGCGATGCCTGCTTCAATCAATTTTTCGCGACGGGCGAGCTTTCTTTCAGACAAGGACATGCCTTTGAATTGGCGTTCTTTTGTGGTTTTATTTATGGTTTTCTTTTCAGTTAAGCGAGATTCAGTCATTGTAAAAAATTACTCGTGTCATGTTCGATTGTCACAAAGAAGTGGTTATTTTAGCAATAAAAGTCATTGAAACCTATTTAAGATTTTTTGTATAAAAAAACAACTGCTCATTCACAATATAATATTGACAATAGTTATTGTCAAAATTATATTGAGCAGGTGAGCTGCACATTATCAGTATTATTGTGTGCGGATTTTAATAAAGGATAGACAATGAAAAATTTTAAAAACAAAGTCGCTGCAATTACAGGTGCTGGCTCTGGTATGGGACAACAGCTTGCGATTTTACTGGCAAAAGCAGGCTGTCATTTATCAATTAGTGATGTGAATGAAAAAGGTTTAGCAGAAACGATCGAATTGGTTAAGCCTTATAATGTTCGTGTTACTTCTAAGAAAGTGAATGTGGCAAATGTTGAGGAAATGCGTACATGGGCTGCTGAAACCGTACAAAATCATGGCTCTGTGAACATGATTTTCAATAATGCTGGTGTTGCTTTAGGTTCGACTGTAGAAGGCGCGACCTATGAAGAGCTTGAATGGATTATGAATATCAATTTCTGGGGTGTGGTATACGGAACCAAAGAGTTTCTACCATACATCAAGAAAACAGGTGATGGTCATATTATCAATATTTCAAGCTTATTTGGTCTAACGGCTCAGCCGACGCAATCTGCTTATAATGCATCAAAATTTGCGGTACGTGGTTTTACTGAATCTTTACGTCAAGAATTAGATATCGAAAACTGTGGTGTATCTGCATTATGTGTACATCCGGGTGGTATTCGTACCAACATTGCCAATGATGCACGTATGAATGACAGTTTACGTTCTTTGGGCATGAATCCTGATAAGTCAGCAAAAGCATTTAGTAAATTATTGCGTATGCCTCCAGAAGATGCTGCTCAACAAATGCTTGATGCGGTGCTCAAAGATAAACGTCGTTTATTGATTGGTAATGATGCAAAAACTTTAGATTTGATTCAGCGGATCTTACCAACGGGTTATCAAAAATTGACAGGTTTTGCGACCAAATTTAGTAAAAAATTAGAACCAAAATAAACCTTTCTATGAAAAGCCGCCAAATTTGGCGGCTTTTTACTTTTTCAGGAAACATGTCAAGTTCCTTGATTGATAAAAAAATCTTCATACTTTTACTGTACCGATCATCTACAGATTGGGATTGATAAAATAATTTGTTAGACTGACTCAGAAAATATTAAATTTTTTATTTTTATTATAAAGATAATTTGAATTGAGCATTTTATGAAAAAAGCCATATTAAGCCTCAGTATAGGTATGATTTTATTTGCATCACATTTAGTCTATGCGTCTACTGATCAAGAGAATGTCAGTATTTTAGACAGTGTTGCAGGTGTACCAGAGCATTCAAGCCCTGATCCGGCAGACGATAGAGCGCTTTATAGAGCAGAAGTGGAGCGACTCTATCCACAATATATCAAAGAGGACGAAGGGGATCAGTTATATTCAACTTTCTTAGCAGATTATCAATATAGAAAATTTTGGTCAGCATATTTTGATCGCTCTATACAATATTTAGATTTATATCAAAGCTCAATTCAACAAGAGCAATTGCGCAAAATCGATCCTGAGCTTTCTAAGCTGGATGCGATGTTATACGCAGATTTAACCCTTATTTATCAGTCGCTTAATCAGATTCAAAATCACTTAAAACCCGTGGTTGATTTTAACCGTGTGATTGTCGATCAGATTAAATTTGATCAGCCTTATCCATTGCTGGACGAGGAACAAGGCAGTGTCTATCGTTCGGCATTACGTAACATGAATGATGTTCAGAACGCAGAGAAAAAACAACTCGTTTTACTCGCCCAAATGATCGACCAGTACCAAGATCGAGTAGATGAATTTGCAAAGATTGTGTCAAAACGCGTAAAAAAACAGCATCAGAAAAATATCGATGTGTTAAATCGAAAAGTGGCATTGATTGGGCATTATTTATCTGCCCAACTGCAAGGCTACGATGCATTTAAGGCGACCTATAGTGTATTAGATTCCTATGATGCTGAAGCGCATCCAGTCTATGCTAAAAAATACCAACATGCTGCGCAGTCTGAGCAGAACCTAAAAAAAGTAAATGCGATCATGGCGGCGATTGCTCAAGAACAAAGTCCAAATACAGCGTCATCTGAAGCGCCAGATCAGGTCGGGACTTTACAGGATTCTAGTCAATATTGTGATTATTTATGGAATGGTGAAGAAAGGGGTGAGATTGCAGGTTACTTAGGAAAAACCCAACAGCAATATATTCGGGATTGTCAGGAACAAAAGACCAAGATTCAACAATTTTATAAAAGTCAGGTCTTTTTGGAAGCAGTCCCACAGCAAACTGTTACTTTACCCAATATGAATGCAATGGGAGATTTTCGTCGATATGGGGATGATCTTTACTATACCGAAACAGAGAAAAATGCAGTCTATCGATTTAATCTTGTTTCATTCAAAGAGGAACTGCTTTACCAATATGCTTTAGCTGATGATGAAAGTGGTTGTATGCACAATATGTGCCGTGGTGTGGGGGCAACCGATGTGGTGTTAAGCCACGATGGTCAAATTATCTATGTAGCATCTTTAGATTATGACCAAGTTTTTGCAATTGATTTAAAGACCAAGCAGATATTGCAAAAGTTTAAAGTTGAACGTTATCCACGCAAACTATTATTGGATCAACAGGGTGAAAATCTATATGTTTACAATGGTGTAGGGAACAGTATTTCACGCATCCAGTTGAAATCAGGCAAAATCACCACAGCCGCATTGCCAGCAAATTATCAGGAACACTTTTGTCGTGAAATCGATATGGTATTTGAACCAGACCAAAAAAGCATTCGTATTTTAGGTGATTGGGCAAATCGTCCTTTTATCTATATGAATACTGCCGATTTAAGCTTTTTTGAACTGAATTTTGATGTACCACAAAAAGTGCTCTATACAGTCGATGACTATCGTTCAGTGGTGGAGTTTTATCAAGACTCGGAAAATCAGATCGGAATTTATGACCAACGGATTGCAGATTTGGTCAGTGTGATCAATGTGCAGGATGCACCCTCTCAAGATCAAGATGAGCAAGAAGACAATCGCTATACGTATCGAGATGTCTATACCAGAAGCATACCAGTGATGATGGGATATTTAGCGGATCAATATTTTTATTATGCTGAGAAGGCAAACTTTAATCGATTTAATTCATTAAATAGTGCCTTAGATCAGCACGTCTTAGATATTTATCTGCTGAATCTTGTTGACCAAACTCAAGAAAATCGCCAAAAAGTAGCATTTAAACTGCCGAGCAAACCTCAGCACATCGAACTGCTGGAAAATGGCAAAATTTTAATCTTGTTTGCTGAAAGCTATCTCAATGATCAGAAAATTTTACCGCAAGCCTTAGTCTTTGATCCAAATGATCCTGCAACGCAACAAGTCTTTGCACGCAATAAAACCAAACGCTTAGCACAGTCGGAACTGAAAGTGATCAAGCTTCATCAAGAAGATTAAAATCATTTTGGGGTGAGATCATCATGGCTGATTTAAATGCATGAGCACAGGGCTGATGCATTTAAATCAAAATTTCGATGGTTTTCTTTTTCCAGACGAATTGATAATACAGACCTTGCATTACACAGAGGCTGAAAAAGGTTAGCGCAAGTGCATACCAGATGCCTTGTAAGCCAAACCACTGACTAAATAAATAAGCACAAGGCACTTCGATTAGCAAGATCGATAAAATGTTAAAAATCATCGGCACAGTGACCGTACCACTGGCACGCATGATAGAGGCAAAAATGGCACTTGCACCAAAAAATATAATCGACCACAACACAATAAATAACAATTGCTGACCCAGTTCAATCACGGATGGATCGGTAATAAACAACGCCATCAAATATTTTGAACAAATATAGGCCAACAGTACCAATGAACCTGTAATCGCAATATTGCTGACCAGCGCTGTACGGGTTACTTTTGCCAGCAATTCGGATTTGCCTGCACCAATGGCTTGTGCTGCAAAGATTGAGCCTGCAATCGCAATGGATAAGGCAGGAAATTGAATATAGTTGAGCACTTGGTTGACTGCACCATAGGCGGCTGTGGCATGTGCACCATGTTGGTTGACCAGTCCGATCACCACCAAACCTGCAACAGAGTTGGTGACCATTTGGATACCTGTCGGTATGCCTAAACGTAAAATACTGCGGCTAAACTGCGGGTGAAAGCGCACATGTTCGATTAATGCCACATCGGGCTTCAAAGCATGGTCTTTTTTATTTAAATAGACAATCAGAAACGCGAGGGTAGAAATAAAACCTAAACCACTGGCAATCGCTGGGGCAATAATTCCTAGTTTTGGCATACCCAAATAACCCCCAATCAATACAGGAGTGACGATTACACCGACAATAATGGTGAGGCTGGAAGCCATAAGAGGTGTGGTGCTGTCACCGACCCCACGCAAAATGGAGGTATAGGTGATATAGATAAATAAAAATGGGCTACTCATTAACATCCATTGCACATAAGGCAGTGCAAGATGCATGATTTTCGGGTCGATTCCCAACAGCAATAAAATTTGCTTCGCGAAAAGCACGCCTAAAAAGGCAATAATGGTTCCGCCAATCAAAGTCATAAATAACAATGCGCCAACAATGGTACGCACTTTTTCAATATCTTTGGCGCCCCAAGCTTGTCCCACCAACACAGTTGCCCCTGTCGAGAGACCAATCACAAAAGCCAGCAATAAAAATAGGATCGGAAAAAAGACTGAAATCGCAGCAATTGCTTCAACACCCAGCATTTGCCCGACAAAAATAGTGTTAATGGTCCCTGACAGATTTTGCAAGATATTGGTTAAGATCAATGGACCCAAGAAGATTAAAAAAACCTTCCAGAATTTGGGTTGGTGGAGCATGTCGGGACGAGCTGGCATCTTTTTTTCTACTGTCTATTTTCGAGTATCTTTATCTTATTGATAATATACAACTACTCAGTAAAAAGCCTGAGTATTTGAGTAACTCAAGCTTTATTTTATGAAAATTCAGAATTTATTCGGTTTAAATACGATTTAAAATTTCACATGCATGTACTAAAGTTTGATCTTTTTTGGCAAAACAAAAACGAATTAAACGTAAGTTTTTAGGGGCTTTCTGATAAAAAACAGAGACTGGAATTGCCACGATTTTGTGTTCTTCTGCAAGGAATTTACACATCTCGACATCATTTAAATCTGGACGAATTTGGCTGTAGTCAACATTTTGGAAAAACGTTCCTTTGGATGGAATAAAGCTAAATTTTGAATCTTGAATACCTGAATTAAATAGATCGCGCTTTTGTTGATAAAAACTGGCTAAGCCATCGATATGTTCAGGGTGCTGTTGCATAAAATTGGCAAGTGCCATTTGTACAGGTGTGACACCACAGAAGTTGGCAAATTGATAAATTTGACGAAACACCTTCATCAGCTCAGGTGAGGCAATGCAATAACCGGTTTTCCAACCTGTCACATGAAAGGTTTTTCCAAAAGAACCCACGACAAAACTACGCTCTCTAAGTGCTGGAAATGACAACGCTGAATAATGCTTTTCGCCGTCAAAAATCAGGTGTTCATAAACTTCATCTGAGAGCACGATGATATTTTTATCTTGAATCAGTTCAATTAAATTCAGCCAGTCTTGTTTAGACCAAATTGCCCCTGTGGGATTGTGTGGGGTATTTACGATGACCATTCGGGTTTTATCTGTGATTGCAGATTTGACTTGATCCCAATCCACAGAAAAATCAGGTGCATGAAGCGGAATATGAACCGCTTTGCCACCGACCAATTGTACGCTAGGTGCATAACTGTCATAGCTTGGATCAAAAATAATCACTTCATCGTCTTGGTGGATGATGGCTTGTATGGCACTGAAAATCCCAATCGTTGCGCCTGGTGTAATGGTAATTTCTGTGAGTGGATCGAGCTGTAATTGATCTCGCTTATGAAAAAGTTGCGCCAGTTGTTGTCTAAGCTGCAGTAAGCCATCACCCGCTGCGTATTGGTTAAAACCATCTAATGTAGCTTGGCTCAGCGCCTGTAGTAATGCAGGCGGTGCATCAAAGTCAGGAAAGCCTTGTGATAAGTTTAGCGCATTGAGTCGTTGTGCCATTGCGGTCATGATACTGAAAATGGTGACGCCTTGAGCAGGGAGTTTGGAGTGGATTTCGATCATGACCAGACTGTTTTAATGAGGTTTGTGATTGTGAGTGTAGCAGGTGATTTTTAACAGCAAAATAGGTTGTTGTGATTTGTGGCGGGGATAGAGACCAGTTACTATAATGTTTTGTTACATAATATAAAGTGGGCTTGAGTTGGTAAGCATGTGATAAAGCCTATAAGTTAAAGAAAATATAGGCTTCATGTACGAACACTATGTTAAATAGGAGTTCTTAATGTCTTTCATCTTTTTTAAATTTTTCCCATTCAACTGCTGTATCTCCTCCTTGCTTGTGCCACTTTTGATGTAATGCTCTATCGGCTGGGTCAAGATTTTTGGGATCAGCCATTTTTTGTGAATAACTAACTGATTCTTATAATGAAAATATATTTGGCTAAACCAGTCCATATTTTTAATTTTAATCATGAGGGATCAGAGTTCTAGCTGTAGATAGGCCGATTCCTAACTGTTGTTTTGACATGTCATGTTTTTTGTTGTGTTATAATAGAATTAAAATGTAACACATTGGAGTCAAAGCCATGACAGAATCGACTTTTACATTCCGAGTGGATGAATCTTTGAAACAAGAATTTTCTAGTTTTGCCAAAGATATAGACCGTAGCGGAGCGCAATTATTGCGTGACTTCATGCGTGATTTTGTGAAGCAACAGCAAGAAGCCGCATCTTACGATGCGTGGTATCAAAAACAAGTCCAAATTGGCTTAGACGAAGCAGATGCAGGGCAATTGGTTCCTCAAGAAGAAGTGAAATCCCGTTTTGAAGAAAAACGTGCAAGCCTACTCGCTAAATTGGCAGCTAAATAATGAAAGTGTTTTGGACACCAACTGCTTTAGACGATTTAGAGAGAATTATTGATTACATTACTGAGCGTAATTTGGTTGCTGCAATTGAATTGCACGATCTGATTGAGGAAAAAACAGATTTACTTTCTCACAGCAGCTTGATGGGGCGCTCTGGTCTGGTCAAAGGGACTCGTGAATTAGTGGTTCATTCACACTATGTTGTAGTGTATGACGTTAAAGATACGGTTCGTATTTTAAGAGTTTTGCATACATCACAGCAGTGGGAAGCTTAAAACTTCCATTTTTTATTTGAAACAAGACTTAAGCGTGTATCCAAAATAATAAGATTTACAGGGCAGTTTAGTATCTACGACCTTGCTTGAAGATTCTGAATACACGAAAAATTATTTTCAAATTGAGTCAATATCAACCAACAAGAAGTTGGTAAATTTACTTTAGGATAAATTAGAAGTAATAGTGTTGTTGATACTCTAAAGTTTGTAAATCTAAACGATCACCACTACTAAATTGAATAGATTCAACCTGATACTGACTACCCTTAGCAGCATCTTTAATCGTAATTTGATCTGTAGATCCTTTTACTGAAATCACTTGATTTGAGCCAATATATGAAACAATTAAATCATCTATATTAATATCTTTACCGAATTTAATAGTATCGTTACCTCCAGTCTCCTGAATAATATCCTTACCAAAACCTCTTTCAAATTCGTAGGTTTCGTTACCTGCACTACCAATCAATTTATCATTGCCTGTTCCACCATTTAGAACATTAAATAAACCTCCAGTAGCTTCTAGAGTATCATCTCCTCCAAATCCATAAAGATGATTGCTTCCAGTATTTCCTTTAATTATGTTATTCAATTCGTTACCTGAGCCAGAAATGTCTGTATTGCCTGCTAATGTAAGATTTTCCACATTTTTTGTTAGAAAAAAATGCTTAGCTGAACTAATGACAGTATCAATACCTTCATTATTATGTTCTAAAACAAAATCAGAGTTTGATTGAACATAATAGGTATCATTCCCCTTACCCCCAACCAAAACATTAACTCCTGATCCCCCATCTAGAATGTCATTACCCCAACCACCAAATAATAAGTCATCTCCTTTACCACCGTATAACTTATCATTGCCTATTCCACCATTTATGACATCATTACCATTTTTTCCAGTTAATGTTGCACCGAAAGGAGATAATGTAGAAATCACATTGGTATTAGGATTAAGGAAATTAGTCACTACAGCAACTGGTCCAGCTAAATCACCCACATATGCATAAGCAATTTGAGTAAGTGTATTGACCAATTGATCTTTAGAAGAAAAACCGTTTTGAAATACTTCTCCTTGTATTAATAAATCAATATAATTCAGACCTTCTTTTGTGAATTGACTGATTACATCAATTAAACTTGCTCCACTTTTTAGCGTTTCCTTAACCACATCACCTAATAATTCTAAATACCATGATATGGGGCGACTATCTCCACCATTTAGTTCTGAAGTATCAACACCTAAGATGTGATCTAAAAGACCAAAAGGTGTAATCCCAGCCCAATCTGAAAGTGTGCCACCTAGATTTTGAAGTGCTTGAGTTGCATCCATATGTACAAGACCAAATGTTCCTGCTGCACTTGGAACATAACCAGCAGGAATTATAAGATTGCCATCTGTATCATTCACGCCATACAGTAAATTATCAGCAAGCGTTTTAACTAAAATATTCGATGCTTTATAAAATTCACCATCCGCAAAATAAATCCCTTTATCCCCTAAAGCTTTTTCAGTGCCTAATCGTACATATTGGTAAAGAATATTTGTCGGATCTGCTGTTGCAACAGCCTCAGCCACATGGAACCAATTGAGAGTACCTGGATCGATGCCTTCTTTGCCTTTTAGGTCATTAGCAATTAATGAATAAATTGGGCGCCATAAATTATTAACATATTGCGAAGGAGCTTGCTCAAATTGCTGATAGAGTTCAGCCACTTTGTTTAAAACATTGGAGCTTACTTGATAACTTGTTTGTCCATTTTTTTCGTATATTAGTACATGTTCAGCTTGGCTTTGATTTCCCCATTCATTTTCATAATGGTTGTTTTGAGCAGGTAAAGTTCCTCCAATAGCTTTTCCAGTATTAACAATAATATTTGAAATTTGATTAATAAAAGCATCACCAGCCTTATGTATGGTTTCGAAACCTTTACCAAATATATTATTACCTGCAAGACCTAATGGAGCGACTGTATTCAACAAATCATTCGCAAGATTAGTTCCACCAATTAAGGCATTACCAATTACTTCGCTAGGAACATTTAACAAACCTTTAGTTGTAAGCTCTTTATCTATCCATTCATTTTTGAAATGTGTATCAGTAGGTTTTACTGTTGCACCTAAAGAAACACCAATATTTGATACAGCATTAGAAATTGAATCAATAACTTTATCACCCACTACATGAGCAATTTCAAATGGAGCACCGAAAATTTTATTTCCTGCTAAACCAATTGGAGATGTAATATCAAGAATAGTATTAATGGTATTTGCAGCAGTGACTAACCCATTGGCTACTAGTTGAAGTGGGATAGTAAATACTGAACTAAATTTGAAATTTGGTAAGTATTGATATGTATTAAATAATTTCATGTGATTTCCTTTTATTAATTTTAAATAAACAAAAAAATAAAGCAGCACGATAGTCACATACATCTCAAAAAGGTGTTTTATTTCTGTAAGACAATTTGGATATAAATTTATATAGATGAAAAATTATAAATCGTAAGAATTTTAATTTTTTATATGATATATAACATAGTTATTGAACTAAGATTTTATTTTAAAAATAATAGGTATAAATGTATTTTAAAATAATGTATCTTTAAGGCTGAAGCATTAAAATAGTTAAAGATGTTCATAAGTTATTTATTAATTTGGAGTTTTATTTAATTAAAAAATATCTAAAAAATAGGATGCTATTTGAAAAAAAGCTTGGTGATAAAATTCAGAAGCTCTTTTTCAGTTGTTTAATATCATCTTATTATACTAAAAATTTTTCAATACAAAATCTACAATCTATTACGGATAAAAAGATTTTTTATAGAATTAGTATAATATGTTTCATGTGATTTTTTTAATTTTATTTTGTATATTAATTGATTTTTAAAAAATTTCTTTATAGTATTTAGTAAATTGAATTGGATTATTAGTTGATTTTTTATTTGAATTCTTAGAATTTCTAAAAATTCATAAATTCTTTTGTTACTAAATATTTTTCAAACATACGATTTCAAAACATCGAACTGTATAACGTTCATACTTATGGCTTAGTGACCAGTCTTTTTACTTCTAAAGGCTCATCTTGAGTATTGGGCACATGCCCAAAGAAATATTTCTCCTTACTTTGAAAGAAAATATCAAAGCTTCGGCTCATAAATGAATCACACTGGCTTTGTTTCTGATAAATCTCTGCGATTCGATTGATATAATGATTGATCCACTCTGTTTCATTGTTAAAAGCTGAGTAGTCTTTGAGATCTCTATTAAGATGTTGTAAGTCAGTCATTGTGCCATTGCGGTCATGATACTTAAAATGGTGGAGCCCTAAGCAGGGAGTTTGGGGTGGATTTCGATCATGACCAGATTAATTTAATATTTTATTACAAAATATATTATAGGAGACAGAAGGTAGGTATAACGTGAAGTCTATAAGCTGAATGTAAATATAACTTGGAGAGAGTCTTTCAAAGTTTTGTATCTCCTATTTCTTTATGTTTTAATAAAGTCATTATTAATTAAATATAAAATATAAATGAAGGCATTAATTACAATCGGTTGTAAAACAGACCATGGTGGAATCATTATTTTAGGTGATCCATCTTTTTTAGTCGAAGGTAAAGCTGTACACCTTGATGGAATGACACACTTTTGTCCAAAATGTAAAGTTCAATCGCGAGCAATTGCTTCCAATCAAGGCTTTATGATCGTTGGTGGTAAAAGTATTGTCGCTGCTGGTGATACTTCAAGTTGTGGTTCCAAGTATTTAAAAATTTCTGATTTAGCAGTGATGGACAATGGATCTGGTAGGGTAAATTCAAATTTGAACCCAATAGCCGCTCAAAGGAATAGCTTTGTTGATGACGAAAGTAATTTTTATGATGAACAAATACAATTAGAAAATACAAATGGCGAACCTTATGCAAATGTCGAGTATATAGTCACTTTTGAAGATGGTTCTATCTGTAATGGCGTAACTGATAATAATGGTAATACTGAAAGACTAAAAACAAAAACTTCATTGGGAATAGTTTCTGTTGATTTAATTATTGATAGTAATTGCAATGAATCTTGCTCTTGTGGAGAATAAAAAAATGGATTTTAAAGTCGTACCTGATCTACATCTACCAGAAGTTCCTGGATTTAAGCTACCTAATATGCCTGAGCTACCATCAGGAAAATCAGTTATAAGATTTGTAACTGATAAAATCATGACAAATACAACAGCAAAGTCTAAAGTTATTCTTAGAGAGGATCAATCAAAAAAATATAGGACATTGACTGTCGGTGAAATAGCAATTTGTAAAAAAATATTTAAAGATTCAATAGATTACAATAAAGTGAAAATAATAAATAAAGCAATTTTACCAAATCAAGATGTACCTGTTACACCCCACGGAAGCCCTCATTATCCCAATAACCTAGTTGGAGCAAACGTATATCAAGATGATTTCTCTAATCCTAAATTTAGTGGGAATACTGATGTTGGAAATGGTCGAGATTTAAAAATAGTTTCAAAAATGACCTTTATTCATGAAATGACACATGTATGGCAGCATCAGAAAGGACTAAATTTAATTAAAAGAGGTTTAATTTTACAACCATTAGATAGAGTCATTCCTGATAATATTTATGATGCTTATTCATATCAATTGAAATATGGTTCAAAATTTAATGATTTTAATTTTGAACAACAAGCAACTATTGTTTCAGATTATTTTGGTATATTATCTGGTTTCAGTGATGCAAACTTTAGTTCATACTGGAGGAAGTATTCTAATCCATTTTGGAAACAATATATTCAAGATCTAATGCTTCCGGTAATCCACAATCCTAAAGATTTTAAGTTAAAAGGTGTGGAATTAGATAATCCTATTACAACAATAGCTACAACTTTATATTTTATAGTGAGATAAAATGAAAATTAAATTTATTCTCTTAACTTTCATATTTTTTAATTTAGTAGGTTGTAAGAAAACATATGAAGATACCTTTGAATATAAAATAATAGATCAAAAAATATGTGCTATAAAAAGTAAAACTATAGGAAATGCTAATAAAATAAACTGGTTATTTCCTGAAGTTAGAAATTTTAATGGTGAAGTGATAAGTGGAAATTTAAAATTTGATAAAGATGACAAAAATTATCTATTTTGTTATAACCTAGACGAATTTAAAAAAGAAGTTGGAAAAGGACCAATTCAATCAGATATTGGCATAGAAATAGATTTAACTTCATCAGTACAAGAATATAATTTAAGAAATTATTCTTGTATTCTTGATAATAGAATAAAGTTAAATATATCTAAAACAGATTTAGCAGAGATTTGTATTTAGTAAAATTAATATAAAAATCTTAAAAAGACGTACTTTTTTAGAAATTGAATTAGGAATTATTGCAGGATGGGGCGATAGTAAGGCTGACTTCATCGTTAAAAGAGACAGTAATGATGGGAAAATTTAAACATTCTACTTATTCCATAATTATTATTTTTATATGTGGGTACTTACTCACGGCATGCCAACCAAAGGCAAAAGACATCGAGAATAACGCAATGAATCAACAGACTTACATTTTGCATTTTGGTCAACAAGGTGTTCAAGATTTTTTGAAATATAATGATGGACAGGTAGATCATCAATCAGCAGGCGCGAGCTTTAGAGAATTAGATTTCTCTCCTCCAAGTCTAGGTCAAATTAAAATAGAAAATGGAACAAATAGCCTAGTCATTGACCATGTTTTTTCCGTACTAGGGACACAATGGAATACAACTGATGGAATTCAAATATTTGATATTGATGCTGGTTTAAACAAGGAAGAATTTGTAAGCCCTGAGCAAGCTTATCACGGTTATGTTGAGTTAATGAAACGCTTAAATCAAGCAGGATGGAATACTTATTTTGCTAGATATAACCCAAGAGTAGCAAAAGAGGACAATATTAGATATTTAATGGAAGGGCATGACATCGTTGATATGAGTTATATATTTAATTTTGAAGAGTGGAAAAAAATTATAAACTCTATAGCAGGTAAAACGATAGGTTACCGTTTATACGCAAATGGTATTCTACTAGATATTAGCCTAAAACAAACTAAAAAAAATGAAGAAGGTAAAGAACAATATATTGTACGTTATAGCTTTCAAACAGTCCGTTATAATGAAAGAAATCTAATGTCTGATACCGATAAGATGACACCTCAAGAATTAGAGAATGCATTCAAACAAAGTTTAATTAAAGATAAACGGTCAAGAGGAATAGATGAAAAAGATATGAGATCTAAAGGTTATCATATAGATGAAAGTTATATAGATCCTGATGTTTGGTTGTATGTTAAATAGTTGATTTTATTAGTGTTAAAAAGTTTTATTTATATGGTCTTTATATTAATGTATTGGTCAGAATCGTTTGTAGGTCTAGTATAATAAACCCCTAAACGAATAAGGATTTAATCATGTTTTTTAAAATTCTTATCGTTCTTATCATAGTAGTTATAACAAATTCATGCTCAAACATATCTTCGCAGAATTATGAAATAAAAGTAGATGTTATCTTTGATAAATCCATAGATAATAAAGATTTAAAAATTGTGGTGAATCCGTATGGATATCTCTTGGATGGATATGAGTTAAAAAAATATATAGGAAAAACTAACAATTATACTGTTTTATTTAAAGAAGGAAGAATGCAAAATTATAAAAAAGAAGATATAAATACTTTTAGTGATTATTATATCTACGCAAAATATAAAAATCAGTATGCAAAAATGAAATATACCAATAGTTTGGTAATGGGAAGTAATCAAACTGATATAAGAATTTTTATTAATATCTTTGATAACCTAGTGTATTTATCTTCAAGTGAAACTGTTTTAAGCCCCGAAGCTATTCATCAAAATTCATTTAAAAATAAACAAGATTTTGATCAAGTTGATACAAAATTTTTAAAAATTTTGGATGATTTAAATTAAGAAATGTATTTAAGTTTTATGAAAATATTAATTTTGATAGTCATATTCTTATTAGGATGTTCAGAACATATCAAAGAATCTACTCGCTTAAATTTTAACGTGGAAGATCAAGCAAGTTCAGAAAACTTAAATATAAATTTATATACGTATAAAAACTATTTAAATTCAAGGTGGTATGGTTTGGTTAAGAAAGAAACCATTATTAACCAAGGAAAATTGGTGAAAAAGTCTTCACTAAATTCAAATATTTTTTATTATGAATTTTATATATTTACACCTGAATTTAATAAAATTCAGCATACAGAAAATATTTTTAAAGACATAAATGTCGAAAATGACTATGTTTTTGCAAAAGATCATTTAAGTTTTAAAGTTTATAAAAATAAAGAGTTATTTAGCTCTGGTATTTTGTATTACAAAAACTTTGAAAACTCTGGAGTAAAAAAATTTACTTACTATGATCCGAACAAAGCAAAGTTTGAACTTACACAATTAGAGCCTGAGACAATTGCGACTCTAGAATCTATGACATTTGAAGAGTTGTTAGAAACAGACAAGCTATTAAATAAAGATATTTTAAAATTAAAAAATATATCTATGAATGAAAAGAAGAAATTAATAGAAGTGCATAGTTTGAAAAAATTTGAAAATTAACATCTTAACTGCATTTATATAACACAGAAGTCTTTAATCATTTTAATATCACACTACAAATCAGCAAACACACTAAGCAATTTCCGTCTGTCCCACATGGTGGTAAGCACGATTAAAATAAACCAAGCTTTGATCATGTTGGCTCTGTTGAATCGCAACAATACGACAAATCAAGATCGTATGCGTGCCAACTTCTTGCATTTGCTCAATTTCACAATCGAAATTCACCAAAGCATCTTTTAAAACAGGTGCGCCGGTTTCTAACTCGGTCCAAACACCATGTTTAAATCTTTCTTCTGGGCTTAACTTAGACGAAAAAGCTTTAGAAATATGCTGATGATGTGCGCTGAGTACATTGACAGTTAAAATTTTATTTTCAATAAAATGTGCGTGTGAACTAGATGCCTTGTTCATACATACCAGTAAGGTTGGTGGTGTATCAGTCACGCTACATACAGCTGATGCAGTGAATCCGTAACGACCAGACAAGCCCGTTGTTGTAATCACACTGACCGCACTGGTGAGCAAAGACATTGCATCTCTATAGTTTTTTGCTTCAATCATTACATCATTCCTAAATTGAACCGTACCACTTTTAGATTTAGCGATACCTTGCTATTGCGTCTTGTCGACCATTTTAACTGGATCAGATATGCGTAGGGCGGATAATTACACAGGATTAAAAATGGGGGTTATCAGTTTGCGTAGAAATATATATCCAAACAAACTGAAATGGTTCCCCTTTATACCGAATACTACGAATGAAAACTAGCGAGAAAGCTCTTTACGCACAATTTCTGCACCTGCACTTAGGGCATTCAGTTTACCTCGTGCGACTTGACGAGAGAGTGGTGCCATTCCACAGTTGGTTGAAGGATAAAGCTTATCCGCATCGACAAACTGCAGTGCTTTACGCAGTGTATTGGCAACTTCTTCTGGCGTTTCAATGTTGTTGGTCGCAACATCAATCGCACCCACCATCACTTTTTTACCACGGATCAATTCAATCAAATCCATGGGTACACGAGAGTTTTGACATTCTAAAGAGACAATATCGATTTTAGACTGTTGAAGTTTAGGGAATGCCTCTTCATATTGGCGCCATTCTGAACCCAACGTCTTTTTCCAATCTGTATTGGCTTTGATACCATAACCATAGCAAATGTGCACCGCAGTTTCACATTTAAGTCCTTCAAGCGCTCGCTCTAAAGTTGCAACACCCCAGTCGTTAACTTCATCGAAAAATACATTAAATGCAGGCTCATCAAACTGAATAATATCTACACCTGCGGCTTCTAACTCTTTCGCTTCTTCATTAAGAATCTTGGCAAATTCCCAAGCCAGTTTTTCACGGCTTTTATAATGCGCATCATAAAGCGTATCAATCATGGTCATTGGACCAGGCAACGCCCATTTAATCGGTTGCGAGGTTTGTTGACGTAAAAACTTCGCATCTTCAACGAAAACTGGTTTTTGACGAGACACTTCACCTACAACCGTAGGTACACTTGCATCATAACGATTACGGATGCGAACAGTTTCACGTTTCTCAAAATCGACACCATTAAGGTGTTCAATAAAAGTCGTTACGAAATGCTGACGAGTTTGTTCACCATCACTGACGATATCAATACCCGCGTGTTGTTGCTCTTGCAATGACAAACGCAAAGCATCTTGTTTACCTTCAATTAATTGCTCATCTTGTAATTTCCAAGGTGACCAAAGTTTTTCAGGTTCTGCAAGCCAAGACGGTTTTGGTAAGCTGCCAGCAGTTGAAGTCGGTAATAAAATTTTCATAATCGATATCTTGTCTATTTAGGTTATACAGCAACGTAGTTTGAAGACCACTGCTCAAGGATGCTTTTGTACGGCTTGATGAATTGTTCTTCAGTAAATTTGCCTTGCTTGATGGCCAACTGGCTGCGCTCTTCTCGGTCATACACAATACGGGTCAGTGAATAATCCTGATGCTTTAAGCTTGGTTGATAAGTCTTTCCAGCAACAGAGTTTGCATTGTAAATTTCTGGGCGATAAATTTTTTGGAAAGTTTCCATGGTGCTGATGGTACTGATCAACTCAAGGTTGGTGTAATCACTGAGTAAATCACCACGGAAATAGAATGCTAATGGCGCAACACTATTCGGCGGCATAAAATAGCGAACCTGCAAACCCATTTTTGCAAAATACTCATCTGTTAGAGAGTATTCATCTTGTTGATATTCAACGCCTAAAACAGGATGTTGATTTGCAGTTTGGTGATAGGTTTTGCTGCTAGAAACACTCAAACAAATTACTGGTGCTTTACTAAAATTATCTTTATAAGTATTCGAATGAACGAATGAATTAAAAATGTTACCGTGAAGCTCACCATAGTTGTCTGGAAGGCTAAATTCAGCTTTATCTTTATTATGTTCTAACAGAAGTACACTAAAATCATAGTCTCGCACATAAGAGGAAAAATTATTTCCAACAATACCTTCAATACGTTGATTGTTTTTGTGATCGATAATATTGGTTTTCAAAATTTCTATTGTTGGGAAAGTTTCACCATTGCCTTCAATATCAATATCCACTGAAATAATTTCAAGTTCGACAGCGTAACGGTCTGCTTTCGGGTTATCCCAATGTGCCAAAGCATTGAAACGATTGTTGATCATCTTCAGAGTATTGCGCAAGTTGTCTTGACGACTCTCACCTCTTGCTAAATTTGCAAAGTTGGTTGTAATGCGCGTACTGTCAGCTGGATGATAGTTTTCATCGAAACTAATGCGCTTAATCGTAAATGTAAACTCTTTACTCATTGTGATAACCCTAATTTCTGAGATAAAAACCTGAATTTATTTCATGCTCTTGTCGACTACCTCAAAGTATTGTTGAAACTTATTCATCCATAGTTTTTCAATATTTTCTTATCTGAACTGCATGAAAAATTGAAAATCAATGCTGATATGGTCTGTAGCGAGGAGCATGGTGTAATTTATACCTCAAACCAGACATGAATAAAAATGATATTAATTCATAAAAAGTTGAATAAAATTCATGATTGATAATTTTATTCAATTAAGAAAGACTTGCGTGATCAAATAGTCTTATCACATCTGAATATTTCACCGCTTAAAACAATGGAATCATTGCAAATGAGTCACATACTGAACTGGGTGACTGAATATGTATACAATGATATTTGAGAGGTTTCTTTGCTGAGTGATTGAACGGTTGATTAGGGGATAATAATTTAAGACCATTGATGCTCAGGATCTAAGTCAATAATAATGACATTTTGTCTCTGTAAAATGAGAACTGAAATAGAAAACATATACTTATAAAAGGAGGGTTACTTCATGCATTTCGTTAAGCTATTGATGGGCTGTTTCGTTTTTATCTTAAGTAAACTTGCTGTAGCTGCGGATTTTCCAATCTATCAGCTCAAAGCTGCACAAAATCTTCAAGATGGAATTTGGAGCTGGAAGTCAACCATGCGACCACATAAGTCTACAGCAGCAGACCATTCTGAACGTGGTTGTATCAAGATTAAAGATTTCATCAAACAACAAACAGATGAGATGCGAGAAAGCATTCCTCAAGAATGTAAAACTCAAATTACCAGTGATCAGCCGAATGAGGGGCGTATGGCTTTACAATGTTCAGGTGCTTTCAGTGGATTTAAAGTCAATTATCGAGTACAGCGTGTTTCAGCAAATCATTTAATTGTTGAAGCGAAAATGCCATCCAATACAACATTAATTCATGAATATAAACGAGAAGGTGTATGTAAATAGTTAATGATTTGAATAAAGAATTTAATCTTTTTCAATCCATTACCTTAAAGAAAAATATAGTCATAATTTATTTGTTATTGCTTATATTGATGAAGGCATTAATTATATACAGTCATTGATGTTTAAGATTCTTTAATCCAAGCTGAATCTGATTTTTAGAATAAACGTCAGATTCATGTATAAATAAATACAATCAAATTATTTTATCCAATGCATTAAAAATTCTTTTGAATTGGTTTCTAAATCGATGCCTTCTTCTAAAATTTCAAAACCTAAAGTCTTATAAAATTGCACACTTTTTGGATTTTCTTGATAGACATTTAATTTTAGTTCAGTCTGTATGGCTTGAGCGTATTGGATCAGCCCTGTACCTATACCTTTTTCCTGATGTTGCGGTGAGACAAAAATTGCGGCTATTTGGGTGTCTAGTAAAGCAATAAATCCACAGATTTGTTGGTTATGTTCTGCAAGATAAACTTCGGACATAGGAAGATAAACATGCTGCATTTTGAGCTTATGCGCTTTCCAATATGTTTCTGGAATAAAATGGTGAGCGATTAATGATGCTTCAAGCCAGATTTCGGATAAAATATTAAAATCTTCAATATCGGCTTTTCTTATATTAATTAAACTCACTAATTTTCTCTCCGAATTTAAATAAGCATTTATTTTAGCTAGGATACAAGAAGACGATTTATTTAGCATCTTATTCAGTATCATATATGGTTGACTTAGTGCTCATTTATTATTATAAAATCTATATGATAATTTTGATGAAATTAGAATAATGGAAAATAAATCAATTACATATAAAACCTTATGGGTTTTTGCACTGATTCTGAGTTTAGGTTTTATTATTTCGGCAAGTGTATTGGGATATGCTTTTAAGCAATTTGGTGGTGAAAAAAATTCAATTATTGTGAAAGGTTTGGCAGAAAAACCTATCCAAGCAGATTCTGCACGTTGGGAAATCAACCTTCAAACCAGTCGTGCGACGGACAGTGTGACAGCGTCCTATCAATTACTTGATCAAGAAATAAAGACCTTACAATCGTTCTTTGTTGAACATGGTTTTAAAGCCACAGAAATGAAATTAGGCAATAAAAGTTCGCAACCCTATTATCAGGATGTGGATCAGGGTGATGGAAAAACAATTCGTGAATTTAGAGGTTATGTTGCGATGCAGTCGTTGGTGATCAATACCCGCGATATTCAAAAAATTGAAAAAGCTGCAAAAGATGCATACCTACTGGATGAAAAAGGTATTTCAATTGAACAAAAACCACAGTATTTGGTTTCGAATCTAGAAGAAATAAAGATGTCATTGATTGCCAATGCCACAAAGAATGCTCATAGCCGTGCCAATGAATTTGCAAAAGTGGGTGGTGTGAAAGTGGGTGCAATGCGCTCTGCAAGCCAAGGTGCGTTTTATATCTTGCCTGAAAGTGGCTCAGACGATGACAGTGACTATGGCGGTGCATATGACAAAAATACCATCAATAAAATTGCTCGTGTCGTCGTCACGATTAATTATTCAATTGATTAACCAACCCTTAAAGCTCAATTTGAGCAAATTATGTCTTAACATCATCAATGTTTAAGTAAAAAGAATGGGAGCTCAGCTCCCATTTTTAATTCATTTTATACGTGTGATTGAATGGATTTCATCGTATGCATTGTCATCGTTAGATCGCAAAATCAATGACAGCGCGAATAACACCTAAACTCAAACCAATAAATGCACCTACGACTACACCGTTCACGCGTATCATGTGTAAGTCGCCACCGACTTCATTTTCAATTTTGGCAATCATCTCTGTAGAGTCCCATTCATGAATTCGTTGACTAATAAACGTAATCACTTTTTCACTATATTGATCGCTTAGATTAACAGCAATACCGCTGATTCGGTCGTTGAGCAGGTCACGAACCGATTGGTTTTGTACGAGGTTTTCTCCCACTTGTTGAATTGCAACACGAAGGTTCATCGCAATACCTGAGTCTGCTTTAAGCAGGTCAGATTTAATCGCATCACATAAAATGACTACTGCGCCAGTAATAAAATTCAAAACAGGTTCACTGTCTAAAAGGGCATTTTTGGTTTCGTTTAAACGTATGCTGGCATTGCTATTATTATCTGCCAATTGCACCATCAGTTGATGTGCTGCTTGTTCTATTTTTTGGCGGATTGGATGCTCTTCATCTGCCAGCATCGACTCAACTTTTTCAATAATTGAATCAATGGTGCGTTGCTCAACATCAATCCCGATCCAGCTTGCACCTTTGGCAAGGCGTGAAACGCCCAGCTCTTTAAACAGAGTTTGTGTGAGTTCACGTGTTTTTTCAGGATGGGTCATCATCCATTCATGGGCAATGTCGAGTCCACGTTGCAACACATCTTGATGGAAATCATTGTCTAAAACTGCACGAAGCATTTCACTGGCAAGTTGGTTCATACGGGTATTGCGAACCCATTGCACGCTGTTATTTTGGATAAAACGTCCAATTTGATCCTGACCAACAAATTCAAAAATTTTCGGTACTGTTTGTTGAATCACATCCACCACTTGACCGTTATTTTTTGGATGTGCCAACCATTGACCTACGGCTAAACTCAGGTCAGTATTTTTTAAACTCCGTTCAACGATTTGGGGAGAAAGGAAGTTTTCCTGAACAAATTTACCCATCGATTCCGCAATACGTGCCTTATTACGTGGAATAATTTCAGTGTGATCTTTTAAAAACTTAGGAATAGGAATTTTCCCAAAGGGATTGCGGAACAAGACCGTAATTGCATACCAGTCGGCTAGACCACCAACAACTCCAGCTTCAGCACCTAACATGAGGATATGAATAAACCATGCATATTCAGGGAGCAACTTGGCAGAAATGATTAAAGCAATCCACGCCACGACTGCCACAATCAATGCAATCGTGGCAAAGCGTTTGCTTCGATCTAGGCTGGGAATACTGTTGGCGATTTCATTGTGTTCAATTCCGCTCATTCATTTTCCTAAAACAAGTGTCTTTATCTTTATTGCTTTGATGTTACCGTATCAGGTTGTGGTTGTAGTACCTGTCCTGTCGGACTAACCCCATATTTAGGTCCTAAAGATTGCAAAATCAGACGAGCGTCAAAAGCATCGTTGGGTGATGATTTCTTATCTTTATAACATTCAATCGTATAGGAAATCTGTACGGGATCAATATTGACGACTTGTGGCATATCGTAAAATGGGTCATTCCAGAACATTGGGTGGCGACGATACCCCCAACCATATGGATAGTAGTTTGTGGATGGATAGACCACAGCTTTACGAGGAGGTTGCTGACTTCGATTGCTCGGATCATCTAGAACTTTAAAGTATGTGAAACCATTTAATAGGGTGGTTTGAGCAGCTTTGACGAGATTAATTTCTTCAGCAGTTCCAAAACTCATATTACTATTGCCTTGAAAACTAATGCGATAGCTATGATCATTGAGTGGAACTGTGGTGTATTGTCCAAGTTGGTCAAAGGTGCGTGGTTTGCTTGGTGTAGTGGCACAACCCGTAATGGTGAGTACGGCTACAATTGTCAGACCAATCAGTGTTTTTTTCATCTGTTGCTCCTTGTCCATTTTGTGGGATGAACGTGAATAAATTTCAATGTGCTATAGTGTTCTAAGTTGATGGACTGACAATGAATTTCAAGAAGATTTTTGTTAAATCATCTGAGTTAAAAATGCTAAACAAAATTGACATGGTAAAAGCGTGACTCAGACAAAGGGTTGGTTTGTATAAGCCATAAATTTTAATTCTACATAGAAAGAAAATAACGCTAAATCAAGCCTAAGTAAAAATTGAATAAAGTGATGAAAAATTTATCATCACTTTATCGTAGTGGATTTTTTTGGCGCTAACTTATGTGAAATCTAATATTTTAATCAAAATTTCCCCAGATTGGGCTGTTCAAGGGATGACTTCGCTAGAGATGTTGAATACTTAAGTTGAATGCTTAAAAAGAAGAGAGTGCTTTAATGATAAAGTTAGCAATCTCATCAGATTTTGATGCAAGAGAAGCATGGCTTGCATCAAGTTCAATAATCTCTTTTGCCTTTAATCTTGCTGACATTTTTCGTTGATTTTCTGGCGCAATCATTCTGTCTTGGGTTGAAATTTGATACCACGATGGTTTATTTTTCCATGCAGGTGTTTTGATTTCATCTCCAAAAGTACTTACAAGTGGAGCTTTTTGCGCGATCGCCATTGCAATTGATTCTGATGCATCAAGATCCTGACAAAAACTTTCATGGTATTTTTCTTCTTTTACCCACAAATATCCATCACTATCAGGGAAAAGATTAGCAGCAGCTTCAGGTGGATGCTGTTGTGTAATCAATCCTGGGCTTTCAGATGTATCTGGGGCAAATGCAGCAATGTAAACTAAGCCTACGACTTTTTCATTATTGCCAGCTTCTGTAATCACAGCCCCTCCATAGGAATGTCCTACAAGCAATACTGGACCTTCAATCTGATTAATCATTTTATGGGTTCTTTCCACATCGTCAGCTAAAGACGTTAATGGAATTTCGACAGCTTTAACTTTTAAATTTTTTTGAATTAATAATGGAATCACATGTTGCCAATGTAATGAGTTTCCCCAAAAACCATGGACCAATACAATTGTAGGTTGTGTCATTTTTCTGCTCGCTTTGATGGAAAAGTATTTTTTATTTAATGACAATATCTGAGCATTTTTAGTGGATATATTGTGATTTTGTATTTTTATTAAACAATGCAAGCTTAGTGCTTGAATCATTGATTGATTTAAAAAGTATCATCTTGTTTAAAAGATATTTTTGTTTCTAACATCTTTGATTAAGAGGAGGATTAGAATGCGTTTAGCTGTTTATCCGTCATTTAATACTTTGCTTACTTTTACCTAAGCTGGACATGAATCAAAGCGATACTTTTAGTGGCTGATGCAATATGAATTTTACATCAGCCACAGCGATTAAAAACTGCTATTCGGTTGTTTTAAAAACTCAATTTCTTCAGCAGTTGAGGTTCTTCCCAAAATTTGATTACGATGCGGGTAACGTCCAAAACGGTCAATAATCAGTTTATGCTTTTTCTCGAAGTCCAAATTGATTGGATTACCCAACGTTTCAAAAAGCTGTAAAGCCTGAGCATGAATGATTTTCGATTCACTGTGCATAAATGGCATATATAAGAATGAACGTTGTTCAGGCTTTAACGCTTGATCTAATTTAAGCTGAATCGCTTCTTGTGCCAATGCGAGTGCCAAAGCATCCTGAGCAAATGCATTGGCTTGATCTCGATATAAATTACGAGAAAATTGATCTAGAACAATAATTTCAGCAAGGCGACCTTCGGCTGTTGCCCGCCATGTCCATAATTCACACTGTTTGGCTTGATCTAAGGTATGTGCAAAGCGCTCATCTAAGGTTTGATCAAATGCGTCACTTTTGGCGAACCAAAAAGGTTGCGTTTCCGCACTAAACCAAAAATCGATAATTTCTTGATAATTCATAATGTTTACAATTCTTTAATGGTGATTTTTCTATACAAACACAAATTTTTGATGTCTTGTAGTCGAACTTTGTGATAAAAACTTTTTTCGAAATAAAGTGAATAATTGATTTAAAACAACGATGGTTATACGTGTATATCGATAAATAACGTTATACTGCGCGCATCCAAATATTTTATTTTAAAAAATTCTTTAAGATAAGTGAGTAAGTATGAGTCAACCCGAAATGATTTCCCAATTTATCGTGCCAGATTGGGTGGATTCTACCTTATTCAAAGGGATGTTACGTGGCATTGAGCGGGAAAGCCTGCGTATGCAAAATAATGGCTTTTTATCACAAGCCGATCATCCGCTGTCTTTAGGTTCTGCTTTGACGCATCCGCATATCACAACAGATTATTCGGAAGCGTTGATGGAATTTATTACGCCTCCAAAAGAAAGTATTGCTGAAGCGCTAAATTTTTTAACGGATATACATGCCGTGGTACATCGCCATTTAGAAAATGGTGAAAAGCTTTGGACATTGTCTATGCCATGCATGTTGGATGAAAAAGAAGAAAATATTCGTTTGGCACAATACGGCACATCCAATATTGGTAAATTTAAAACCCTGTATCGTCATGGTTTAGGTATTCGCTACGGTCGCCGGATGCAGACGATTTCAGGCGTGCATTATAATGTCTCGTTTCCTGATGCTTTATTTGAACAATTACAACAACATGAACAAGACGATGCATTAAAAGCATTGAGTTTACAAGACTATCGAAGCCATCGTTACTTGGGTTTAATTCGTAATTTTATTCGTTTAACGCCGTTAGTGATGTATTTGGTGGGGGCGAGCCCGTCAGTATGTAAATGTTTTATGACTGGGCGTGAGCATCAGTTATTGCCATTAATCAAAGGCACTTTATTTTTACCTTATGCGACTGCATTGCGTATGGGACGTTTTGGTTATCAAAATTCTGCTCAAAAACAATTAGGCATTCACTATAACAATTTAGACAGTTATGTGGCTGAATTACAGAAAGCGGTGAATTCACCTTATGCGCAGTTTAGTCATTTGGGGCTAAACAATGCCGAAGGTGAGCCGATCCAAATCAATGATCATGTCTTACAGATTGAAAATGAATACTATAGTCTTGTTCGACCTAAGCAAGTTCCACGAGCAGGGGAAACCCCATCTCAAGCATTGGCAGATCGGGGTATTGGTTATGTTGAATTACGTGCTGTAGATGTCAATCCGTACAGCGCAATCGGGATCAATGAAGATACCGCAGGCTTCTTGGAAGTGGTTGCCTTATATTGTTTACTGCAAGATAGCCCAGATTTATGGGATGAAGAGCAAGATGTGATTGAACAAAACCAAACTGAGGTGGTCAATCGTGGACGTGCGCCGAATGCCAAAATTATTGAGGCAGGTGCTGAATATCCATTGTTAGAATGGTTACAACAACATCTCAATGCCATGCAGCCGCTTGCAACTTTACTGAATCAAAGCTATTCAACCGATTTGTATCGTCAAGCGCTTAATGTGATGCAAACACGGATTGATGATGTTGATGAGACTTTATCAGCACAAGTGATTGCCGATACCATGGAGCAAGGTGGGACATGGAGTTTTGGCAGTTATATGGCAAATCAGCATATCGAAAGTTACGAACAACATGTATTAAGTCCTGAAACTTTAGCGTATTTTGAGGGTCTTACTCAAACTTCTCTCGCAGAACAACAGCAACTTGAACAAGATACAAGTATAAGTTTTGAAGATTATCTGAGTAAATTTAGATAAGGCATTGATTATATTAACGAGGAAGCTCCATGCAATGGCGTAGTTATCGCTTCGTAAGTGGTCTTTTATTTTTAGCAAGTGTGGTCGGGATGTCTTTTGCACTCTATTTAGAGCATGTGCAAGGGCTTGAACCATGTCCACTTTGTGTTTTTCAACGTATTGGGTTGATCGGTCTTGGACTGATCTCTTTAATCGCATTTTTACATCATCCTAAAAATAATGTATTGAAACGCATTTATAGTTTCTTGGGTTTAGTGACAATCTCTTGGTCAGTCGGTATTGCTGCTCGCCATGTGTGGCTGCAAAACTTACCTAAGGATCAAGTGCCAAGTTGTGGTCCTGGTTTGGACTACTGGGTAGATACTTTGCCTTTAAAAGCTGTTTTTGAAAATGTTTTAAAAGGTTCTGGTGAGTGTGCAATGGTGGATTGGACCTTTTTAGGTCAGTCTTTACCTGTATGGTCATTATTGTTCTTTAGTGTTTTGGCACTGATTAGCTTATGGCAGTTGTTTAGAAAGTACTAAAAGCACGATAAAAAAGAGTTGGTATTGATCAGCTCTTTTTTATGATCTTATTTCATTACAATCACAGTCAATATCGTCTTATTAACTGATGTTACGCACTTGATTTAAATTAAGTAGGTGAAAAAGAAAAAGCTAAATTTACACGACGGAGTCTTACATCCAAAGTTTAAATTTATGGAATAGCCTTCGGCTCGAGGTACTTTTGTTTTGGCAAAAGTACCCAAAACCATTGTCATCCGCAGAACTCGTTCACTATCGTCAAAATATTCAAAAGTTTCGCAGAAACTTTACTTATTAGAAGGAGTCCTGCCTCAAGCAATTGCGGATGACGTTTCCGCGTATCCACATTCTTCTAGCTCCAAAATTTAATTTTAGAGTTACTG